>NZ_JAMYRZ010000001.1:0-182500 GCF_040321675.1 Mesorhizobium sp. M0296 | reverse complement strand
CTATGACGTCAAGATCGTCCCGGAAAACGTCTCGGTGTCGCCGCGTGCCGCCATCGACGACCAGGCGCCGGCTTTCGCCGAGGAAATCATCCCCTTCACCAAGGATCTCGACATTGCCGAGGCCTTCGCTGATTCGGGCTATACCGGCGAGGATGCCACCGGAATGGCCGAGGCGATCGCCAAATTGCTGAATGCCACGGCCCTCAAGGCAGGAACCGTGCTGCGCGTTGGGCTCGAGGTCCATGGCGACGCCGCCAAGATCGTTCGCACCAGCGTGTACGACAGGACCCAGCACATCGTCACCATCGCGCTCGACGACCACGACCAGTACGTGCCGGCGCAGGAGCCGGAGCCAAATCCCGAATTGCTGACGGCGTTCGACGATTCGCCTGCGCCCGTGGTGCGCGGCAATCTGCCGAACGTCTATGACGGCATCTACCGCACCGCCTATTCCTACGGCATGTCCAAGGCGATGACGCAACGACTGATCAAGTTGCTGGCATCCAGTGTCGACTTTCAGTCGCGCCTCAATCCCACGGACCGCATCGAAGTGCTGTTCTCGCAACCCGATGGCGACGACCAGGCGTCTGACGAATCCGAGCTGCTTTACGTCTCCGCGACTTTCGGCGGCACGACGCGAAATTTCTACCGTTTCCAGATGCAGGACGGCAGCACTGACTACTTCGACGAAAATGGTAGCAGCGCCGAGCAGTTTCTGCTGCGCAATCCGTTGCCCAATGGCCGATTTACGTCAGGGTTCGGTGCCAGGCGCCACCCCATTTTGGGGTATGTGAAAATGCATACCGGCACCGACTGGGCAGCTCCCGTGGGATCGCCGATCATTGCCGCGGGCAATGGCGTCGTCGAAAAAGCCGGCTGGGCCGGTGGCTATGGCAAGCAGATCATCTTGCGTCACGCCAATGGCTACGAGACGTCCTACAATCACCAGAGCGCCTTTGCCAAAGGCATCGAGCCGGGTGTTCGCGTTCGCCAGGGTCAGGTTATCGGCTATCTCGGCTCAACCGGCCTCTCCACCGGTCCGCATCTTCATTACGAACTGATCGTCAACGGCACAAAGGTCGATTCGATGCGCGTCCGCCTACCGGTCGGCAAGACGCTCAAGGGCGACGACTTTGTCGCCTTCAAGCGCGAGCGCGAACGCATCGACGACCTGCTCAAGCAGGAAGACGGCAATCAGTTGAAGGTCGCGAGCGCCAAGATCGAAGGCTGAGCCGACGTTTTTTCGTCGTCAGCCGTGCTGATTCGCCGTGTCGCGCGCCCATGGCAGCCGCTCGCCGGAAACCGTCGTCCACGCGGCGATTGCCGAAAGCAGGCAAAGCACCGCGGTCACCGCGGCAACGGCGGCGAATGCCGCGTCGCTGGCGGCAAGTCGTGCCGCATCGAGGCCGGGCGCCAGGCCGGCTGGCGGCGGTTCGCCGAAACCCGGAATGCCGGGGCCGGCAGCGGTGCCGAGCACGCCAGCATAGACCCAGGCCGCCAGCGATCCCATCGCCGCCACGGCAATCAGGCCGCCGATGCGCGAGACGGCGTTGTTGATGCCCGAGGCCGCACCCGTATCCTTGTCCTCGACCGCCGTCATGACGGCGGTCGACAGCGGCGATACCACCAGCGCCATGCCGAACCCCATCAGAGCCATCAGCGGGAATACCCCGATCCAGAAATTGTGGATGCCCCGATAGGCCAGCAAGGCAAGTCCGGCAAAGGCAAGAGCCACAACCAGACCGCCGCTGGCGATCGGAAAGCGAGGCCCGATGCGGTCGGACCACTGGCCGACCGGTCCGGACAACACTGCGATCAATGCCGACAGCGGCAAGAAGATGAAACCGACCTCGGCGGCGCTCAGCCCCCATCCGGCGATCATGAGCATCGGCAGATAGAACAGATTGGCCGACAGCGCGAAATAAAGGAAGAAGGTCGCCACATTGGCGCCCGCGAACGCGCCGATCCGAAACAACGACAGATCGATCATCGGCTCGCGCCGCCGGCCCTCGAAGACGATGAACACGACGAGCAAAACCGCACCGGCGGCAATACTCGGGCCGGACATCAGCCCCTCCCCGTCGCCACTGATCGAGGTCAGACCGTAAGCGAGAGCTCCGAACGCCAATATGGCGAGTGCAGCGCCGCCGAGATCGAGGCTGCGCTTTTCCACCGGCGCGTCGGCAGGGACCTTGGCCAGCAGAAGATAGACCGAGATAAGGCCGAGCGGCAGATTGATGGCGAAGATCGCCCGCCAGATGCCGTCGCCGAACGCCGACAGCACGAAGCCGCCCAGCACCGGGCCGAGCGCCGTCGTCAGTGCTGATGCTGCGGCCCAGATGCCGATCGCCCGGCCGCGTTCCTTTTTCGGATAGGCTTTGGCGATAATGGCCAGGCTGCCCGGCACCATGATGGCCGCTCCGACACCCTGGATAGCCCGAAACGCAATAAGCACCGCCGGGTCAGGCGCCAGCGCGCAGGCAAGCGAGGCGGCAATGAACAGGACGATGCCGGCGACGAAGGAGTGGCGCAGGCCGAAGCGATCACCGGCGGCGCCGCCGACGAGAATGAGGGCTGAGAGTGTCAATGCGTAGGCATTGGAAATCCATTGTGCCTCGGCGAGGCTGGCGCCGAGGTCGACGCGGATCGCCGGCGTCGCAATGGCCAGGACCGACCCGTCGATGAAGCCGAGTGCAGAAGCCAGGATCGCGGCGATCAGCACGAACCGCCGCTGCGCCTGCGGACAGAACGTATCGGCGGGAAGTGAGCCGGTCAGGAGAACGGCGCCGGTACCGACTTTGGTTGGCGTGTGCATGCCGCCTTACCTAGATCGCCGGCGCGCCGCCGACAACCGGCCAGCAGGCTGTTCTCGTTGAAACCAGGCCGAACCTGGCCACACAGGCAGGATCACGCCGCTCAGGGTGCAAACGGCAAGTGCCGTGCTAAGCTTCTCGCAGCGCTACAGCAGGCGCAACACGGCTGATTGCAAAATCCGACCGGCGGCTTGCCACGCTGAACCTCTGCTTCCTCGGCTTCATCGCCTTGCTGCCGTTCTCGACCGACCTTCTCGCCGACTTCCTCGAATTCAGGACTGCGGTGCTCGTCTACTGGTTCAATCTTTTGATGCTCGGACTGACGCTGCTCGCCAGTTGGCGCTACGCGGACAAAAACGGATTTCTGGCCGAAGGTGTCGACGCGGAGACCACCCGAACGGTCTATCTGCGCATCGTCAAGGCACAAATCCTGTGGGCCGTCGGCGCTGCACTCCTGCCTGATCAGCCCGTTGCTCAGCGTCGGCTTCATCCTGGTGGTGCAGCTGATCTATGCCGCAGCGCTGCGCGCGCCACTGCTGCGCAAGGTCATCGGGTGATTCGGGCGCAGGCGTTGCGCTTTAGTCGACGAACTCCACGATAACGCCGGGCGTCACGATCTTGGCAAGCTCGCGCGCGTCCCAATTGGTCAGCCGCACGCAGCCATGGCTTTCGGTCTTGCCGATCTTGGACGGATCCGGCGTGCCGTGAATGCCGTAGGTCGGCTTGTCCAGCGCAATCCAGACCGAGCCGACCGGGCCGTTCGGCCCCGGCGGGATGGTCAGGATCCTGTCGTTTTCGCCCTGCTTGAAATTGATGTTCGGGTTGTAGGTGTAGTTCGGGTCCAATGCGACACGCGACACCGCATGCGTGCCGGACGGCGACGGCGTGTCGGACGAGCCGATAGTCGCCGGATAGGCTGCGACCAGCTTGCCCGCCGCATCATAGGCGCGGACCTGCTTATTGGACTTGTCGGCGATGATGCGCGCCACCGGCATCGCCACCAGCCTGCCGAAATTGGCGACCTTGATGATGGTGCCCGGACGATTGAAATTGGCGTCCGGATTGAGCTTGTTCAGATAGGTTTCATCCATATGGAAGCGCTCGGCCAGCGCTTCGGGTACCGACGTGTAGCCCATCCGATCGAGCTGCGCCTTTTGGCTGTAGTCCTCCGGTATCGAGGCGACATAGGGACCGGCCGCATCCTCGGGCGTGATCGTATAGGAGGCGAAGGCATCGCCGCCGGATTGCGCCAGGGCCGCCTGGATGCCGATTGCGTCGGTCGATTTCAGATTGCTGCCGGTGATCTCATTATAGGCGGCGAGCGCCTTGTCGACATTCGAGCCGAAGCGTCCGTCGATGACGCCGGGCGATGCACCGGCACGGTCGAGCAGCACCTGCAGTGCCGCCACGTCCTCGCGGGCGCCGAGCGCAAGCGACGGGTCGACCGCCGTCTTGCCGCCAGTGCTTGG
Source organism: Mesorhizobium sp. M0296 (assembly GCF_040321675.1). NCBI lineage: Bacteria > Pseudomonadati > Pseudomonadota > Alphaproteobacteria > Hyphomicrobiales > Phyllobacteriaceae > Mesorhizobium > Mesorhizobium sp. M0296. Next base: position 178,218 of record NZ_JAMYRZ010000001.1, on the reverse strand, counting down.
CGGGGGGGCTGTGTCTGGCGGTAAGGCCGCCTGCTCGTTCGGCACCGTCGGCTCGACCGGCTCGATCGAGGCCTCGTTGAGCGGCTGGCGCTCGATGGTGCGCGGCTTTACCGGCTGCGCTGCCTCCGGATAACCGTTGCCGTAGCCGTCATCCCGTGGCGCTTCGGGGAAGGCTTCCACCGAATTGTCGCCATAGGGGTCGTACTCGTCAGCCGGCGGTATGATGACCCTGCCCTCGTCTTCCATCTGCCTGCGGCGGAACCGCGCCGTGTCCTCAGGGTCGTCGAGATGATAGGGGTCGTCCTCGACCGGTCCGAGGTTGCGCAAGCGCTCGCGGCGCAAGGCGCGGCGGTCGAGCCTGGTCTGCGGCGGCTGGATGGCGATGACCTTGCCGGTCTCCGCATCGACGATGACGCGGTTTCCCCTGGCATCGTAGTAGATATCGAGATTGCCGTTCTGGGCGACAAGAATGCCGCCGCCATTGGCGGCACGAACCACCCGTGGCGCGGTATCCACTATTGGCGAGGCCATCGCATTCGACGCCAGCAGCCCGGCAGCAAGCGCTGAAAGGGTGAAGATGGTGCGCAACATGATGGCCAAATTCTCCGGTCCGTAATTGCCGCCGCCGGCATTGTCTCTTCAAAGCGCCGCGCGTCTTTTTCGACGCGCAAAGGACGCTCTAACGCTTTAAATCTCCGCATCGTGCTTTGCGAAAATCAAAACTCGATTTCGGGCCGATGTGGTAGGCGAACCCCTTCGCCAGCAAATCAGTTGCCAACGATAAGGTTCCAATATGAACCGGGCATGAAGATGGCGGATTTCTGACCGATTAACCGGCAGCGAGTCCCAATTCCTTGCGCGCCTGCTTCGTCAGCTTCAGCACGACAAGACGGTGGCTTTCGCGCAGGTAATCCTTCAGCGCGCCATCATCCATGCTTTCGCCGGTCTGGCGCTGGATCCATTTCATGCCGCGTGAGGCAAGATAGGGCGCGGGCCGAAGGCCCGGCTGCTCCCTCAGCACGTCATAGGCGATGTCGGAGCATTTGAAGGTAACGAACGGCTCCTTGCCCTCACTCCAGCCGCCGATCGCGAAGACCTTGCCGCCGACCTTCCAAACATGGGCGCCGCCCCACTGCACGACATGGGTCGCCGAAGGCAGTGAGGCGCAGAAGCTGTTATAGTCGTCCAATGTCATCTGCGCCCCGCCAGTGATGTTGGACCATGAACCGAAGGCCGGCGTAACAAAAGGGTATGCCGGTTTTTCGGAAAGGATCATGGTCGAGATTGAAGATAGGGATTCCATCCCGATTCGATCGGGATGGAACAGGCTCTTGGCTTGAGCTCAGGCGGCCGCTTCGGTTGCCACGACTGCCGGCTTCGAGCGGAAGTTCAAGCGGTCGGACCCAGCGGTGACCTTGACGGTCGAGCCGTCGAGGATCTCGCCGAGCAGGATCTTTTCCGCCAGCGGGTCCTGCAATTCCTTCTGCATCACCCGCTTCAGCGGCCGCGCGCCATAGGCAGGGTCATAGCCCTTGGCCGCCAGCCAATCGATCGCCTCCTGATCGAGCGAAAGCGCGATCTTGCGGTCGACAAGCAGGTTTTCCAGGCGCTTGAGCTGGATCTCGACGATACGACCCATATCCTGCCGGCGCAGCCGGTGGAACAGGATTACCTCGTCGATGCGGTTGAGGAATTCCGGCCGGAACGAAGCCCTGACGACATTCATCACCTCGTCGCGCACGACGTCGACATCCTGGTCCTCGCCGAGATTGACCAGATATTCGCCGCCGAGGTTCGATGTCATGATGATCAGCGTGTTGCGGAAATCGACCGTGCGGCCCTGCCCATCGGTCAGCCGGCCGTCGTCCAGCACCTGCAGCAGCACGTTGAAGACATCAGGATGCGCCTTCTCGATCTCGTCGAACAGCACGACCTGATAGGGCCGCCGCCGTATCGCTTCGGTCAGCGCGCCGCCTTCCTCGTAGCCGACATAGCCGGGAGGCGCGCCGATCAGCCGGGCGACCGAATGCTTCTCCATGAACTCCGACATGTCGATGCGCACCATCGCGCTCTCGTCGTCGAACAGGAAGCTGGCCAGCGCCTTCGTCAGTTCGGTCTTGCCGACGCCCGTCGGCCCGAGGAACATGAACGAGCCGAGCGGCCGGTTCGGGTCCTGCAGGCCGGCGCGCGCACGGCGCACGGCTTTTGACACCGCCTGCACCGCCTCGCCCTGGCCGACGACGCGCTTGCCGACCTCGTCTTCCATGCGCAACAGCTTGTCGCGCTCGCCTTCCAGCATCTTGTCGACCGGGATCCCCGTCCAGCGCGACACAATATGGGCGACGTGATCGGGACCGACCACTTCCTCGACCATGCCGGCCTTGCCGTCCCTGGCTTCAGCCTGCTTCAGCTGTTTTTCGAGTTCCGGGATCTTGCCGTAAGCAAGTTCGCCGGCGCGCTGGAATTCGCCCTTGCGCTGGGCAATGGCAAGTTCGTTGCGCGCCTCGTCGAGCTGCTTCTTGAGGTCGGCGGCAAGCCCGAGCTTCTGCTTCTCGGCCTGCCATTTCGAGGTCAGCTCGGTCGATTCCTCCTCGAGGTTCGAGAGTTCCTTCTCAAGCCGGGCGAGCCGGTCCTTCGAGGCATCGTCCTTCTCGACCTTCAGCGCCTCGCGCTCGATCTTGAGCTGCATGATGCGGCGGTCGATCTCGTCCAGCGCCTCGGGCTTCGAATCGACCTGCATGCGGAGCCGCGACGCGGCCTCGTCGACCAGGTCGATCGCCTTGTCCGGCAGGAAGCGGTCAGCGATGTAGCGGTTTGACAGTGTAGCGGCCGCGACCAGTGCCGAATCCGAGATGCGCACCTTGTGGTGCTGCTCGTATTTCTCTTTCAGGCCGCGCAGGATCGAGACAGTGTCTTCGACCGTCGGCTCATTGACGAAGACCGGCTGGAAGCGGCGGGCAAGGGCCGCATCCTTCTCGACGTGCTTGCGGTATTCGTCGAGCGTGGTTGCGCCGACACAATGCAGTTCGCCGCGGGCGAGCGCCGGCTTCAGCAGGTTCGACGCATCCATGGCGCCATCCGCCTTGCCGGCACCGACAAGCGTGTGCATCTCGTCGATGAACAGAATGATGCCGCCGGCGGCAGACGTGACTTCGGAAAGCACCGCCTTCAGCCGCTCCTCGAACTCGCCGCGGTATTTGGCGCCGGCGATCAGCGACCCCATGTCGAGCGCCATCAGCTGCTTGTCCTTGAGCGATTCCGGCACATCGCCATTGACGATGCGCAGCGCCAGCCCTTCGGCGATCGCCGTCTTGCCGACGCCGGGTTCGCCGATCAGCACTGGGTTGTTCTTGGTGCGGCGCGACAGCACCTGGATGGTGCGGCGGATTTCGTCGTCGCGGCCGATGACCGGATCGAGTTTGCCCGCGCGGGCGTCCGCCGTCAGGTCGCGCGCGTATTTCTTCAGCGCGTCGTAGCCCTGCTCGGCGCTCGCCGAATCGGCAGTGCGACCTTTGCGTACGTCGTTGATGACCTGGTTCAGCGCCTGCGGCGTGACACCCGCCTTGGACAGGATGTCGGCGGTCTTGGCCGATTTTTCCATGGCCAGCGCCTGCAATAGCCGTTCGACGGTAACGAAGCTGTCACTGGCCTTCTTGGCCAGTTCCTCGGCGGTCGAAAACACCTTTGCCAGCGGCTGCGCCAGATAGAGCTGGCCATTGCCGCCCTCGACCTTGGGCATTGCCTCCAGTGCCGTTTCGACGCCGAGCTTGACGTCACGGACATTGCCGCCGGCGCGCTCGATCAGCGACGCAGCCAGGCCCTCGTCGTCATCGACAAGGACCTTGAGGATATGCTCGGGAGTGAATTGCTGGTGGCTGCGGGAGAGCGCCATGGTTTGCGCGGACTGGATAAAGCCGCGTACGCGCTCGGAATATTTTTCAAGATTCATGCCTGTCTCCTTCCGTCACCGGCCCGCTTCGCGGCACCGGATCAGATTGCGGTGACGGACCCGCCCGTTCGAGCCGGATCCTGTTCAGGCAAGATATGGGACGCAAACCACGGACCCTCAAGACGCCTCGACACTGGCGAACGCATAATATTCCGAGCGCGCAAAACAAAAACGGCGGAGATTTCTCTCCGCCGCCTAGGGTACGCTAAGATCGCCTGAACGTTTCTTCGATCAATTCTCGACGTCGGCAATAATAGGTTGACCGCCAGCGTCTTCAGTCGGCGCCGCATCGACATTGCCAGTCTCGGCACTGTCAGGGCCGGCATTGTCGTTGCCGCCATTCGCCTGTTCGACATCGAGGCGCGGGCGACGCGGACGCCTGGGGCGGCGTGCCGGGCTGTTTTCCGCCGCGGCTTCGTTGAGCTCGGCCTGGGCGGCGAGACCCGCTGGCGAAAGGTTTTCGAATTGCGGTGCGGGCTCGCTCACAAAGACCGGCTCAGCGGCCGGCACGGGCTCCGCCTGCGCCGGCGTCTCGTCGCGCCGTGGCTGTTCGAGGCGTTGGCCACCCTGCTGCTCGCCGCGCGCGCCATACTCGCCGCGCTGGCCGTTCTGGCCGTAACCGCCATTGGGGCGACGGTCGCGGTGGCGTCCGCCATTGTTGTCGCGGCCGTCACGGTTGTCGCGGCCGCCCCGATTGTCGCGGCTGTTTTCCTGGTTCAGCGCCAGCTCGGCCGGCGTGCCATCGATGACCGGCTGCGGGCCGGCCCCGTGATTGGCCGAAGCCGATGCCTCGTTGGCATTGTTGTTGCCGGCATTGTCGAACTCGTCGCGATCCTCGTCGCCGTCATCGTCGAAATCGTCGCGATTCTGCTGGGCGTTCTGGATCGGCATCTGCGCCTGAGCGGCTGCGATGATGCGGTTATAGTGCTCTGCATGCTGGAGATAGTTTTCCGCCATCACCCGGTCGCCGGAGCTTTGCGCGTCACGGGCAAGGGTTGCGTACTTCTCGGCAATCTGCTGAGCCGATCCGCGGATCTTCACGTCCGGGCCGTTGCTCTCATAGTTACGCGTCAGGGGATTTGGCCCCTTACGATTGTTGTTGTTATTGTTGTTGCCGCCGCCGCCACTGTTGTTGCGACCGCGCATGCGCCTGTTTTGCTGTTGTGGCCTCATTAGACTCTCTTCACTTTGAAATTTTCGAAAAACTCTTCACGAACGGAGGCGCTCATGCGGCCAGCCGTTTCGTTCCTTCACCGGCGTTCGCCCGCATCAATTGCGTTGGCGCCACGTGCCATCCTGTTCCGGTTACTTCACTTGCCGGACGATTCCCGCACGAAGCTTGGGCGTCGTTTGCGCAAGAAGGCAGCTATTTCCAAGGAAAACCGAATCGCTAAGAGCACTGCCTGCTTCGTCTCATCCGGTTAACGCGACCCTAGCCGCATTCCCCGGTATTGCCAAGCGCTTTTTTCGCACTGCATCACGGCTTCCACCGTTCGAACACAAGAACTCTGTCGTTTCCGCCGAGATCACGAAACACCCCGACCGAACGGTACCCGGCCGCGGAGAATATCTCCGTAACCTGTTGGTGCTGCGTATGGCCGATCTCGACCGCAATCCTGCCTTGGAGTTCCAAATACGCTGCCGCTCCCGCGGCGATCTTCCTGTAGGGGCTCAGACCGTCCACGCCGCCATCGAGGGCCTGGCGTGGATCGAAACCGCGGACCTCGTCCTGCAGATTTCCAATGTCGTCTGAGGGTATATAGGGAGGGTTTGCGACAATTACATGGTACCGGCCAGAAACTTTTTCAAACCAGTCGGATTTGAGTGGCGTGAACCGGCCGGCGAGCCCCAATTCCCCGGCATTACGCATGGCTGTGGCCAGCGCCTCCTGCGAAATGTCAACGCCGGTGGCGGTCGCGGCCGGAACGGCGCTGAGCAGCGCCAGCGCGATGGCACCGGTACCGGTCCCTAGATCGAGGATGCGGCAGTCGCCCTCGCTTGCCGCCATTGCCTTGACGAAGGGCAGTATAGCCTCGACCAGCGTTTCGGTATCCGGCCGCGGCTCCAGCGTTTGCGGCGAAAGCGACAGGCGCAAGCCGTAGAATTCGCGATAACCGAGGATGCGGTGCACCGGTTCGCCGGCGATGCGCCGCCGCAAGGCGGCTTCGATTACCGCCGTCACGTCCGCATCGACAGCGCGCCCGGGATCGGCGATGGCCTGCGTGCGACTGGTGCCGGAAAAATGCTCGACGATCAGCCTGGCATCGAGCGCCGGATCCGCGATCCCGGCTGCGGTGAGCCGGTTTCGCGCCTCCCGCAGCAGCGGCGCCAGCGTGGCGGGCAGGCTGTCAGCCATCGATGCCGATATCGGCGAGCAGCTTCGACTGGTGATCGGCGATCAGCGCGTCGATGATCCCGTCGAGTTCGCCCATCATCACCCGGTCGAGCTTATAGAGCGTCAGGTTGATACGATGATCGGTGACGCGACCCTGCGGAAAATTATAGGTGCGGATGCGTTCCGAGCGGTCGCCCGAGCCGACCTGCGACTTGCGCGATTCGGAACGTTCCTCGTCCGCCTTGCTGCGCTCGAGGTCGTAGAGCCTGGCGCGCAGGATCTGCATGGCCTTCGCCCGGTTCTGGTGCTGCGACTTTTCCGCCTGCACCACCATAATGCCGGTCGGCAGATGGGTGATGCGCACGGCCGAATCGGTGGTGTTGACGTGCTGGCCGCCGGAACCCGAGGCGCGCATCGTGTCAATGCGGATGTCATCGGCCCTGATGTCGATGTCGACCTCTTCGGCTTCCGGCAGCACCGCGACCGTCGCCGCCGAGGTATGAATGCGTCCGCCCGCTTCGGTCGTCGGCACGCGCTGCACCCGGTGCACGCCGGATTCGAACTTCAGATGGGCAAAGACGCCCTTGCCCGAAACGGTGGCGATGATTTCCTTGTAGCCGCCGACCTCACCCTCGCTGGCCGACACCGTCTCGAAACGCCAGCCATGCGCCGCGGCATAGCGCTCGTACATGCGAAACAGGTCGCCGGCGAAAAGGGCCGCCTCGTCGCCGCCGGTGCCGGCGCGGATCTCGAGGATGGCGTTCTTGTCGTCGGCGGCATCCTTGGGCAACAGCAGGATTTGGATGTCCTTCTGCAGCGCCTCGATGTGATGCTTGACCCCTGGCAGGTCGGCCTCGGCCAAGGCCCGCATCTCGGCGTCGGTGCCCTTGTCGGCGAGCATCGCCTCCAGATCGGCCTGTTCGCGCTCGGCGGCGCGCAGCGCCCTGATCTTTGCCACCATCTCCTGGATGTCGGCATATTCGGAGGCCATCCTGACATAGGCGTCCGGCGCTGGCCCGGCCGACATCTGCGCTTCGAGCATGTCGAAACGCTTGACGACTTGATCCATACGGTCGCGGGGCAGGTTGATCATGGCGAAGTCTATAGCGGTATAGAGCGGTCGTCGGCAAAGGCTTGCAGCAGCGCCCGCATCGGCAGGCCATGCGCCGGCGCCATCAGATTGTCGTCGAAGAACGCTTCCAACTCGCTGAGCGGCAGTTCCGTCAGCATCGCCTTGACCGGGCCGATCGATGCCGGCGACATCGAGATCGAGCGGTAGCCAAGGCCGATCAGCGCCATCGCCGAGATCGGCTTGCCGGCAAGTTCGCCGCACAAGGTCACCGGCGTCTGGTTGCGAGCCCCGGCATCGGCAATTTGCTTCAAAACACGCAGGAACGGCGTCGACAGCGGGTCGAAGCGGTCGGACAATTGGGTGTTGCCGCGGTCCACCGCCATGACGAACTGGAACAGGTCGTTCGAGCCGACCGAGACGAAATCGACCGCCTTCATCAACTCGTCGAGCTGGAACAGCAGCGACGGCACCTCCAGCATCGCCCCCACCTTGAGGCTGGTCGGCAAATGATGGGCAAAGCGCGACAAATGCCGGACCTCGCGGTCGATGATCTCGCGCGCCTGCGCGATCTCGCCGAGTTCCGTCACCATTGGCAGCATCAGTTTCAGTTCGCGTCCGCCGCACGCCTTGAGCAGCGCGCGGATCTGGGTGCGCAGCAATCCTGGCCGGTCGAGCGTCAGGCGGATGGCCCGCCAGCCGAGAGCCGGATTTTCCTCCTGGATCGAGCCCTTGAAATAGGGCAGCACCTTGTCGCCGCCAATATCGATGGTGCGGAACGTCACCGGCTTGTCGCGCGCCGCCTCGAGCACGTCACGGTACAAGCGCTCCTGGGCTTCCGCGCGCGGAAAGGTCGAGGCGACCATGAATTGCAGCTCGGTGCGGAACAGGCCGATGCCGGCCGCGCCCGCTTCGGCCAGTTGCGGCAGGTCGACCGCCAGCCCGGCATTCATCAGAAGGTCGACCTGGACACCGTCCTTGGTCACCGACGGCTTCTTGCGCAGCTCGCGGTAGACCTCCTGCCGGCGCGCCCGGAAACGCACTTTCTCGGCATAGGCCGCCTCGAGGTCGGGCTGCGGGCGCAGATGGATCGCGCCTTCCTCGCCGTCGACGATGATGGCATCGCCGTTTTCCGCCATGGAAACGGCGCCCTTCATCTGGCCGGCGACCGGTATGCCCATGGCCCGCGCCACGATGACGACATGGCTGGTCGCGGCGCCGTCCTCCAGCACCAGCCCGCGCAGCTTGTCTCTGGGATAATCGAGCAGCTCCGCAGCACCCATCGAGCGGGCGACGATGATGGCGTCCTTGGGCAGCGAGGCCGCGACGTCCTCCGGTCCGCGCCCCATCAGCTGCCGCAGCAGCCGATTGGCGAGATCGTCGAAATCGCTCATCCGTTCGCGCAGATATGGATCGGTCATGTGCAGCATGCGGGCACGCATGTCGCTCTGCACCTTTTCGACCGCCGCTTCGGCGGTCAGGCCGTTGCGGATCGCCTCCTCGAGCCGGCGCACCCAGCCGCGGTCGTTGGCGAACATGCGATAGGCTTCGAGCACCTGGCGATGCTCGCCCTCGAAGGCGACGTCGCGGCGCTCCAGCATGTCGTCGATGGAGAGCCTGAGCGAGCCGAGCGACGCGTCGAGCCGCCTGACCTCTTCCTCGCTGTCCTCGTTGAAAAGATTGGTGACGACGATGCGCGGCTCGTGCAGCACCACATGGCCGAGACCGACGCCTTCGTTGAAGGATAGGCCGGTAAAGCTTACCGGGCGGCGCAGATCGAGCTCGAGGCCGGGCCTTGTCAGCCGCTCCAGATCACCGGTGGCGATCATCTCGGCGATCACCATCGCCGTTGTTTCCAGCGCCTCGACCTCGTCGTCGCGATAATGGCGCATGGTCTTGTTCTGCACGACCAGGACGCCGAGTGTCCGCCCTGCCCGCAGCACCGGCACGCCGAGGAAGGAATTATAGATTTCTTCCCCTGTCTCCGGCAGGTAGGCGAAGGCAGGATGCTCCTGTGCATTGGAGAGGTTGAGCGGCCGCGCCGAGGCCGCGATCGTGCCGACCAGGCCTTGGCCCAGCCTGAGCTGCGCCAGGTGGACGGCGTTCGGGTTCAGGCCTTCGGTGGCGTAGAGTTCGAGCACCGAATCGGCGCGCAGCACATAGAGCGAGCAGACCTCGGCAACCATGTTGGAGGCGATGTCGCGCACGATTCGGTCAAGCCGCTCCTGCGGCTCCAGCGGCTCTTGCATGAGCTCGCGGAGCCGTTTCAGCAAAACGCGCGGGCCACTGGCCGAATCACGCATCGCGGCTTCTTCCTCCAATAGCATTTCAACCGGTGCAGGTTGCCCTGCACAGCGGCACAAACGCAACAACTCAATTAGAGCGCCGTGCGTCCAATTGGACGCATAAAGGCCGCTCCAAGGCTTTCGATCCGGCCTTTCCGAAAATTGCCGCCGATTTTCGGGCCGATGCAGCCTGCTACTGCTTATCCAGACCGTAGACGGAATGCAAAGTGCGAACTGCTAGTTCCGTATAGGGACCGTCGATCAGGATCGAAATCTTGATTTCGGACGTTGTGATGGCGCGGATGTTGATCGCGCGGTCGGCCAGCGCCTTGAAGGCGGTGGCGGCGACGCCGGCATGGCTGCGCATGCCGATGCCGATGACCGAGACCTTCGACATGCCGGCTTCCGACTGCACCACGTCGTAGCCGATCGTCGCCTTCAGCCGCTCGAGCACGGCGAGCGCCTTGTCGACGTCGCCGGATGGCACGGTGAAGGTCATGTCAGTGAACTTGCCGTCCTCGGAGATATTCTGGACGATCATGTCGACATTGATGTTGGCCTCGGCCAGCGGCCCGAAAATGCCGGCGGCGACGCCCGGCCGATCGCCGACGCGGCGCAACGAAATCTGCGCCTCGTCCTTGGCGTAGGCAATTCCGGTGACGACCTGCTGTTCCACGATCTCTTCCTCGTCGCAAATAAGCGTTCCCGGCGGATTAAGCAAATCCCCCATTCCTGGTGCGTCGGGATCGTCGAAGGACGACCGCACGAAAGTACGCACCCTGTGCACCATGGCAAGCTCGACCGAGCGCACCTGCAGGACCTTGGCGCCGAGCGAGGCCATTTCGAGCATTTCCTCGAACGAAATCTTGGCCAGCCGCCGTGCCTTCGGCTCGATGCGCGGATCGGTCGTGTAGACCCCGTCGACGTCGGTGTAGATATCGCAGCGGTCGGCCTTGACTGCTGCCGCGATGGCGACAGCGCTGGTATCGGAACCGCCGCGGCCGAGCGTTGCGATCCGGTTGTCCGGCCCGATGCCTTGGAAACCGGCGACCACCGCCACCTGGCCTTCGCCGAAGCGCTTGATCAGGAATCCGCCGTCGATATCGAGAATGCGCGCCGCGCCATGCGCGTTGTCGGTCTTGATCGGGATCTGCCAGCCTTGCCAGGAGCGGGCATGCACGCCGATATTCTGCAGGGCGATCGCCAGCAAGCCGGCGGTGACCTGCTCGCCGGACGCGACCACGGCGTCATATTCGCGCGCATCGTGCATCGGCGAGGCCTCGCGCGTCCATTGCACGAGCTCGTTGGTCTTGCCGGACATCGCCGAGACCACGACGGCGACCTCATGGCCGGCGTCGACCTCGCGTTTGACATGACGCGCCACATTGCGGATGCGGGCGATGTCGGCGACGGAGGTTCCGCCGAATTTCATCACGATGCGCGCCATAGAAGCGAAATGCCTTTGACTGGATGCCGGACCGAAGGCCGAAAAGCGGAAAAATGCGCCAAGCTGTGGCCGGGCGCTCGATGCGCGGCCTCCTTAGCCAAATGATCGCGGTTTCGCAAGGCGGTGAGGATTCCGTCGCCTTGCCCCGTCCATCAACCAGATTTCAAGCCACGCTCTTGGTGAGTTTCGGCTTTTGCTGCTCGACACGGGCGAGACCCGCTCCGGCGATGACGCGGTCACGGCCCTCAGCCTTTGCCTGATACAAAGCGCGATCCGCGGCATTGACGATCTCCGCCCATGAGGCGCCGAGCTCCGGGAAGGCGGCGACCCCGAACGACGCGGTGATGGTGCCGAGCGTGCGGCCGCGATGCGTGACATGCAGCTGCTTGATCGCCTTTCGCAGAGCTTCGGCGCGATCGGCGCCATCGGCCAGTGACGTTCCCGGCATCATCAAGGCAAATTCCTCGCCGCCGTAGCGCGAAACCACGTCGCTTTCCCTGACATGGTCGACCAGCGTGGCGGCCACCTGCTTGAGGACGAGATCCCCAGCTTCATGGCCGAAAGTGTCGTTGAACTGCTTGAAATGATCGACGTCGAGCATGATCAACGTCAGCGGCTGCTCGGCACGTTCCAGGCGCCTGAGCTCGCGGCTGCTGGTCTCCTCGAGGTAGCGGCGATTGTAGAGCCCGGTGTTAGGATCCCGGATCGACTGCTGACGCAACGTTTCGCGCAGACGCAGATTGGCAAGCGCCAACGCCAGCGTATCGACGACGCCGCGCAGGATCTGCTGCCGTTCGGCAAGCCACTCCGGCTTGTCAACGGCATTCGGCTCGCACAGATGCAGGATGCCAAGTGTCTCTCCCTGCGCTGCTAGAGGCATACAGACATAACCGCGGCCGCCATTTTCGGTGATGTGGTTGCAGCGCGGCGTCAGCATGCCTGGACCGGCGACATGCTCCTGGCCGCGCCGCAGCGCCCAACAATCTTCCGGTCCGAACTGGCCGACGCTCGAGCGGACCGTGCCCCAATGCGCCATCTCCTCCACGAGGTTGCGCGACGCGCTGGTCAGGTGAACGGTTCCGCTCAATCCGCCGAAGAAATCGGGCATGGCGGAGCCGACGACGGAAAATGCCTCGTGAAAAGTGACGCAAGCCTGAAGCAGTTCGCCGAGCTTGACCAGGCGGGTGGTGGCCTCCGATGTCTCTTTCAGTTCACGATTGAGCCTCGCCAGTTCTTCGGCACGATCGTGCACCGCCCGCTCGGCACTGCGCAGGTCGCTGATGTCGCTGAGCGTCAGCACGATGCCGCCATCGGCGCGGTTGAGCGGATTGCAGCTGACGACCACGGGCAAGGAGGTCCCATCCGGTTTTGCCAGCCTCACCTCATTCTGGTGGCGGCGGCCGGTGGTCATGGCCAGTTCGACCGGAGATGTTCCCGACGCGGGCTTATCTCCCGACGGCCCCCTGATATCCAGGGCCGACTGCCAGTCCTGCCCCACGACCTTGTCGCTGCGCCGCCCGATGATCTCGGCTGCCGCCGGATTGACGGACACGACCTGACCCTTGCCGTCGATGACGGCGATGCCTTCGGCAACGGTCTGGACGATGTCTTCGATGTAGGCCTTCTGATCGACAAGTTGAGCGCGCGAGGCTTCGATTTCGGAGGCCATAGTGTCGAACCCTTGCGCCAACTGTCCGAACTCGTCATCGGAGGTGCGGCCGATACGGGCCCCGGCGTCGCCGCGCGCCAGCGATTCGATGCCGCGGTTGAGACCAGCAAGGCCTTTACTGAAGCCTCGCAACAACAGGAAGGCGGAGGCCGCCGCGATCAGCACGGCTGCAGCGGTACACAGGCCCACAAGCCACAGCATATCGTTCGTGCGCTGCTGCGCGGCACGCAGCAGCGGCGTATACTCGAACAGGACGGCGCCGACGATCTTGCCGGGTGCATCCTCGATCGGCACCGCAATCAGGTCAATCGGATCGGCCACGTCGGCACTGGCCTCGACGAAGTTGCGCGGCACGCCGTCGTCAATCGTCCGGGCGATTTCATTGCCGGGATCGTAGTCGAACGTCGTGCCGATATTTTGCTCTTCTCCCGGAACGTCGGCGAAAATAACCTTGTTTTTGTCTACGATGACGAGATCGCGCTTCGAGCGGCCGTGCTGCAAAGTCACGAATTCGCGGAGCGCATCGGGTCTCTCGAATAATGAACGCGGCGCGTCCGAGGCCCTGAAGGCAATAGTTTCGGCCAACTGCCGTGCGACGCTTGTCGCCTCGGCCAGCGCCACGGATTTGGTCAGCGATATCTGCGAGACGATCGCAACGCCGCCGACCAGGCCGATCAAGGCCACGGCGCTGAACAATGTCGCGACTATCTGGGTTCTTATGCGCACCGGGCTGCCCCTACTCGGACAGCAATCTAAATGCCAAACACTGACCCAACGTTAAGAAACCGCCAATATCGTAAATTTGCCGTTAAGCCACACCGGCCAGCTGCACTCCCAATGCGGGCGGTCAGCCCGTCCGCACGATGGCCTGCCACAGGCGCGGATAGTCGAGGACGAAACCGAGCGGCGAGACCTCCAGTGTCTCGTGGTAGTCGAACATCGGGGCGGCATAGGCGTAATGTGCAGCATCGACGCGCTGATAGGTTTGCTCGAGGCGAACGAGCCTGAGTTCGGGAAATGTCAGATAGGCTGCCGGCGCGGGCGTCGCCATACCGACATCGAGGGCAAAACGGCGAAGCGCCAAAAGGTTTGTGGCGGGCGTGAAGCCGAGATCGACATCGATGAGACCGTCGACTTCCGCTTGATGCTCGCCGTTCAGCGTCCATTGGCGCTCGGTCAGCCGGTCGATCCTGTAATGCAGCTGTTGCGTGCCGAGAAAGCCGTCGGCGCGCGCCGATCGTGTATGCCAATCGGCGTCGCAGTCCGCCTCGTAGGCGATGCTGCACGGCTCGCCGTCCTGGACGAAAAGCGCGTGTCCCCTGAGGTTCCACCCGGAACTCGCTTCCGACAGAAGGCAAGCGTCGTGGCCTTCCTGGTCAAGCCGGCACCAAAGAATGGAAGCAACCGCTCGCATCGTTGCGCACTCCTCCGAACCCGATGTCTCTGCTTCGTCCGCCAAAGCCTAGGCGTTTCCTTCCGGCACACCATCAGCTGACACGTGCTGACACAAATGCAGCCGGCAAAAGGCGGCGACGGAAGGCATCGCGCGCATCGCACCGCCGGCGGTGAATTTCGCGCCTTGACATTCGCAGCCTCGCGCCCGACTTCCTAGCGTCCGAGGAGACCACGCCATGCCAGAGCCCCGACGATCGACGATCGATGCCGGAGAGGTGGAACGCTTTTCCGCCCTTGCCGCCGAATGGTGGAACCCGAACGGCAAGTTCCGCCCGTTGCACAAGTTCAACCCGATCCGGCTTGCCTATATCCGCGACCAGGTGGCGGCCCGCTTCGGCCGCGATCCGCGTGCGGCACGGCCGTTCGAAGGCCTGCGCTTCCTTGACATCGGCTGCGGCGGCGGGCTCTTGTGCGAGCCGATGGCGCGGCTTGGCGCCGAAGTGGTCGGCGCCGATGCCTCCGCCACCAACATTGAAGTGGCCAAGCTGCATGCGGCGGAAGTCGGCGTGAGCGTGGATTATCGCGCCACGACCGCGGAAGACCTTGCCGATGCCGGCGAAAAATTCGACGTCATCCTCAACATGGAAGTGGTCGAGCATGTCGCCAATGTCGATCTGTTTCTGGCCAAATGCGGCGAGATGGTCAAGCCCGGCGGCATCATGTTCGTCGCCACCATCAACCGCACGCTGAAGGCCCTGGGCCTGGCCATCATCGGCGCCGAATATGTGCTGCGTTGGCTGCCACGCGGCACCCACCAGTTCGGCAAGCTGGTGCGCCCCGAGGAACTGGAAAAGGCGCTTGCCGGCGCCGGTCTGACCGTCATCGACCGCACCGGCGTCACCTACAACCCGCTCGCCGACCGCTGGCAGCGCTCGAAGGACATGGACGTCAACTACATGGTGCTGGCGGAGGAGGCATCCGTCTGAAGCTTACGCCTTCTGGCCCCTATGGCCTCTGGCTTTGCGCCTTGGTGGTGATGAACACGCCGGCGGTGATGATGACGGCACCGGCCCAGGTCAGCAGTTGATAGCGCTCGCCGAGGAAGAGCGTCCCGGCAAACAGCCCGACCGCCGCCGCGACATAGCCGATCTGGCTGAGATAGACCGGGCCGCCGACCGCTTGCAGGCGGAAGAAGAAGGCGAACATCGCCGAGGCTGATGCCACCTGTGCCGCGGCGACCAGCGGCACGCCGCCGAGCGAGCCGAATGCATTGCCGCCAAGCAGGACCAGAATGCCGGCAACCAGCATCAAGGCTGCTGCCAGATGGCTGCCGACGGCGAGCTCGATCGGGCCGGTGCCTTCGGGCCAGTCGACGGTGCGGTAAATGTTGCCGGCGGCGAGGCTGACCGGGATGAGCAGGCCCATCGCAACCCAGAAAAATTCGGCCGGCTGGCCCGCTTCGCCGCGCGTCACCGCCACCATGACTGCGCCGACGAAACCGACGACTATGCCGACGATGCCCAGCATGGTCGGGCGCCTGACGCCGAGCAGCATCGAGAACACCAGCGTGACGACCGGCGACAGCGTGAACATGATGCCGCTGTAGCCGGCGCCCAGATGCGGAATGGCTGAAAACATCAGCAGATTGGGGATTGCATATGAGACGGCCGCGGTGACGAAGAAATAGCGCAGCCTGTGCGGCGTAAGCCGCATGCGCTTCCCGTTGAGCAGCAATGCGCACAAAAGCACGCCGCCGGCACCAAGCGAGATGACGAAGGCCCAGACCATGGCGGCCACGCCGGCCGCCGTCGCGATCTTGCCGAACGGCAGCGTCAGGCCGAGCAGTCCACCGGTGACAACCAGAAGGCCAAGCGCCGAGTCCCAGAGAAATTTCATCGCACCGTCCCGTCGTCCGTTCGCGGCACTTGGCCAATATCGCAAGCTGAGGTAAGATAAGGTAAAGATTCTTCACGTCAAGATACATAACGGTGAGAGACATGGATCGCGCAGCAAAAGCGATCGGGCAATGGAAAAAGGAACGGCCGGATCTCGATGTCTCGCCGATGGCCGTGCTGGGACGGTTGAACGAGGCCGCCTCGCTGATCGCACGAGAGCGGCTGGCGCCGCTGTTTGCAAGTTACGGGCTGCAATCCGGAGAATTCGATGTGCTGGCGACGCTGCGTCGTTCCGGGCCGCCATACGCGCTGACGCCGACGGCTCTCTACGAGGCGACGATGGTGACGTCGGGCGCGATGACCAACCGCCTCGATCGGCTCGAGAAATCCGGCCTGATCAAGCGCGGGCCGCACCCCGACGATCGCCGCGGCATTGTCGTGCAGCTGACTAAAAAGGGTCTGGCGTTGATTGACGAGGCGGTTACCGCTCACGTCGCCAACGAGCACCAGATACTTTCTGGGTTAGTACGCCCGGAGCAGATCATGCTCGCACGCCTGCTCGAAAAATTGATAGCGAGCCTAGGCTAACCCAGGGCGGCCAAGAGGGCCGGCCGAGAGGGTGGAAAGCTTAAATCCTGGTCGCCGAGCCTCGTTTGGGCCGGCGAACAGCTCTGATCTTGCCGCTGTTTCCGCCGCCACAGAAAAACTGGTCGCCGCCATCGGATTCGAGCCCCGACACGCCTGTTCCCGGCGGCATATCGAGCTTCTCAAGGACCTTTCCCGTTTCAGGATCGATCCGCCTGACATCGCTCTCCTCCCCCTCCCAGGTGCCATGCCACAGCTCGCCGTCGACCCAGCTGACCCCGGTGACGACGCGGTTGGAAACGATGGTGCGAAGGATTGCCCCTGTCTCGGGATCGACCTGATGAATCTTTCGGCCCCGATGCTGCCCGACCCAGAGCGTTCCTTCGGCCCAGGCGAGCCCGGAATCACCGCCATTGCCAGGAGCCGGGATCGTCGCCAGCACCTGGCCATTCTTCGGATCGATCTTCTGGATACGATCCTCGGCGATCTGATAGAGGTGCTGGCCGTCGAAGGCCGTTCCGGCGTGTGCCGCGACGTCGATCGAGCGCACCACTTTGCCGCTTGCCGGATCGAAGGCGTTCAATCTGTCGCCTGAGGCAAACCAGACATGCTCACCGTCAAAGGTAACGCCGTCTACGTGGTCGACACCCGGAAAGGGCCCATATTCTCGAAGGATTTCGGCTGCGGATCGTTCCATGATTCCATCCTAGTAGCCCGGCAGTGGGCCGGGGAGTAACAAGATTGTCGGGAAACCCGTCAGCGGCGGGGTCATCCAGCGACGCGCCCGTCCGCGGCCGAACGACTGCACCTTGCCGGCCTGGGCGAGCTGCTCGAGCGCTCGCTGCACGGTACGCGAACTGGCTCCAAGCGCAATCGCCAGGGCCGAACTCGACCAAGACTCGCCGTCCGCGAGGAAGGCGAGCACGGCGGCATGCTCTTCTTCGACGGGTGGCGCCAGCACGACGACCTCACCTGCGCGGCGCGGGGCCAGCGCAAAGCCCCGCTTCGTCGCGCTCACATCCGCCAAGCTCCGAAGCTCCGCGCGAAGCCGCCCGACTTCGACGCGCAATCGTGCGCGATGTGATTCGTCCGCGTCCTTTCCGCGGAAAGCGCGCGCAATGAGCGTCGCTCTTGCCACGTCCCCCGGCCAGGCTTCGGCCAGCGCGCGGGCCAGCGCGAACAGCACCGGGCGGGTCGCCAGCGAGACGACGGTGTCTGCGACACGCACGACATTGCGGCATGCATCCACCACGAGCGCCCCCGACGCCAGGAGCGCTTCGACTTCATCGAGCAGGAGGGGCCGTTCCCCGCCACGCGCGACAAGGCGCGCGGCCGGCGTGTCCAGCACCAGCGATGCGCTCTCCACCTCCGCGATCAGCGCGGGGATGCCCGCCGCGCGCGCCGCCCGCGCCGCCAGCCCGAGCGCGGCGCGCGCAGGACCGGTCCGCAAGCGGCGGATGGCGATGCCGGCGACAGCCAGCTCGTGGGCGGCCCGCGATGCCGGCGGCAGCGGCGACGGATCGAAGCCGTCCAGCCTGCGCTCGGCTTCGTCGAGATGGCCGATCAGCAGCAGGCGCCGAACGTCGAGGTTGCGCGCATGCGCGGCGTTGACGCGGTCGCCATGCTTTTCAAGCGTCGCCCGTGCGGCGTCGAGTGCCTTGGCCGGCCAGGCAAGGTCGCGCGAGACGAGCGCGATCTCGGCCTCGGCGACGATACACCGCGCGCGGGCCACAGCCTCCCTCGGGCTGAATGCGCGCGCCGCCCTCTTGAGAAGAACCTTCGCCCGAACCAGGTCGCCAAGCTGCGCCATCGCGATACCGCGCAACGCCAGTGCCGGCGCATCGTCGCGCAGCGCAACCCGCTTCAAGGCGCCGAGCGGATCGCCCGCCGCAAGCGCATGCGCCGCGGCCGTGATCAGCGAGTCCATCGGAATCCCGTCACACTTGTCACTCCCATGGCTTCGACATCCGGCGCTAAGTCCATCTCACCAACCAGTCGTATCGACAACGGCGACTGTAGCCAACCTGAGTTGCGGTGCGCCAACCTTGAGTCGCGGCTAGACTGTGCACTGGGCTCGAACACAACGATAAGCATTAGGAGAGACGCAATGAAGATCGAAGGTACAACCATCCTGGTGACTGGAGCCAATCGGGGCATCGGTCGGGCACTGGTCGAGGAAGCCCTGAGCAGAGGCGTAAAGCGCGTCTTCGCCGCAAGCCGCCAACCGATGGCTCATCCGGATCGGCGTGTGACGTCCCTGACCATGGATGTGACCAACGCTGCGCATATCCGGGAGGCGGTCGAGAAGATCGATGCTCTCGATATCCTCATCAACAACGCCGGCGTATCGCCCTTCGATGACCTCAGCGACCGTCGTGTGCTCGAACAACAGCTCGCCGTAAACCTCTTCGGCTCGTACGACGTTACCCAGGCTCTGCTGCCGTTGCTGGCCCGGTCGCGGGGAGCCATCGTCAACATTCTGTCGCTGGCCTCGATTGCCGCCGTGCCGTTCAGTCCGGCCTACTCGGTCTCGAAGGCGGCCTCGTTCTCGCTGTCGCAGTCGTTGCGCACGCTCCTGGCCGGACGGGGTGTCAGCGTCCACAGGGTCCTTCCCGGCCCGGTGGACACGGACATGACACGGGGCCTGGACATCGCGAAGGCTTCTCCGGAGTCTGTCGCGCGGGCAATCCTGAACGGCGTGGAGAACGGCGAAGAGGAAATCTTCCCCGATCCCATGTCGGAATCCCTGGCGGAGGGCTGGCGCAGCAGTGCAGTCAAGGCGCTTGAACGCCAGTTTGCAGCCTATGCGGAAGCAAGTCCGTCAAGTGAAGCAAGCCCGTCAGGCAGTGGGCATGAAAGAAGCAGCGAAACGATTACCCGCGAGGCCCATCCTTGCTGCTCGGCCTGAAATTGCGGACGCTTGTGCAGGGGGCGGCGGCATCGCCGCTCTGGGCGGAAGCGAATCCCCACAAGCGAAACGGAGCATCATTTTCGCTTGTCGAAATGCGCTTCAGCTTCTTGTCGCCTGATACGCCTCTGATATCGCCGCCGGGCGAAAAAGACGATCAAGTCTGCCAGCCAACCTGGAGCATTGAGATGGAGCAAGGCATCACGCGCGCTATCAATTTGCCGACCATTCATCGCTACATTGGAAAAATCCGAGGGTTTCCGTTTGTCGAGCTTCGACCCATTGACGAATACTCGCCCCGTCCGGCAGTTTCGCCGCAAAAGCCAGTTCACGTCTCATGCAAACCCACTCCACCCGGTGGCGCAATTCCTCCTCATAGCCAATGCCTCGCTGATGGAGACGCGCATGCGTCGCCTCATGCACTATCGCGCTGGCGATCTGGTCGGTCGGCGTGTGCTCGCCTAGAACAAATCGCCGATCAAGCTCGCAAGTCGAAGTCGATTTCACAAATTGCGCAGCGGCACCTGGATTGATTGTAATCCAGATCCGTTTGAGATCGCGGACCAGGCGGCTATATCGAACAGGGTCAAATTCTTGAATCAATCGCAGCGCGGCGGCAACCTTATCTGCATCTTTCCCACCGCTCTCGCCATTATAGAAAATTGGCAACCCATCGATCGTTCTCTTGTCGATCGACTTTATAGCCAACCAGCTGAAAACACGGATCACTATCTCTGAACTACGCCGCTTTTCAGTCTTCTCCGGATGGGGCAAGACTTTCCTCAGTTGCGGTCGTCGGGGAAGCTTGGAATAGGCATGAACTCGACGCCGTCTTCGGCCAGGCTCTTGGCCTCGTCTAGCGTCGCCTCGCCATAGATGCCGCGCGGATCGCTTTCGCCGAAATGGATCTTGCGCGCTTCCTCGGCAAATTTGTCGCCGACATAATCGGCGTTTTCGCGCACCTTCTCCGCCATCGCCTTGAGCTGCGCCAGCGCCTGCTTCTGCGCCTCGCCCATGGCCAGCGCGATGCTTTCGCGCTTGCGCCCGGTGGAGACGGCAGGCGCCATCAGCGCCTTGTCGACCTTGTGCGAGCCGCAGGCCGGGCAATCGACGAAACCGCGCCTCTTCTGTGTGTCGAAATCGTCGTTGCTGCGGAACCAGGCCTCGAATTCGTGCTCGTGTTCGCAGATCAGGGAAAAGCGGATCAAGAGGCGGCACCCCTGAGCGGCATTGCCTCCGCCGAACCGGCGTTTACGGCAAAATCGCGTGCGTTCTTGAGATTCGGTATCTTCTTGCGCGCAGCGACTGACTGCGCCGGGTCGATCTCGGCGACGATCACCGCCGGCTCGTCATGGGCAGCTTCGGCGACGATGCGGCCCCAGGGATCGACGATCAGCGAATGGCCATAGGTTTCGCGGCCGTCCTCGTGCACGCCGCCTTGCGCGGCGGCAACGACATAGGCGCCGTTCTCGATAGCGCGCGCCCTGAGCAGCACATGCCAATGCGCTTCGCCGGTCTGGCGGGTGAAGGCGGCGGGCACCGAAAGCAGATCGGCGCCGGCCAGCGCCTCGGCACCGAACAGCTGCGGAAAGCGCAGATCGTAGCAGACGGCAAAGCCGAGCTTCGCGCCATTGATTTCGGCGACGACGGCCTCGGTGCCCGGCTCATAGGCGGCGGATTCGCGCCAGCTCTCGCCTTCGTCGAGATCGACGTCGAACATGTGGATCTTGTCGTAGGTGGCAATCGTGGCGCCGTCCGGCCCGAACAGAAGGGCGCGGTTGGCAAGCTTGCCGTCGGCGCGCAGAATGGCGGTCGAGCCGATATGCAGGAAAATGCCGAGCTCCTTGGCCAGCCGCCGCGACGTCGAGACGACGATGTCCTTGTCTTCGGAGGTGAAGGAAGCGGCCCGCGCCTGGCTGTCGCGGATCAGCGCGCCGGTCATTTCCGGCGTCTGGATATAGGTCGCGCCAAGGCCTGCCGCCTCGCGCACCAGCCGTTCCAGATCAACCGCATTGCGCTCCGGGCTGGTTCCCGAACGCATCTGGATCGCCGCCGCCTTGAAAGCACCCATGGTCATGTCCTTATCTGGTCGAGCCGTTGGCGAGCAATTTGTCCAGCCGTCCTTCCGCCTCCAATTCGTGGAGATCGTCGGAGCCGCCGACATGCGTGTCGCCGATGAATATCTGCGGAAAGGTGGAACGGCCATGGGCCCGGGAAATCATCTCCTGGCGCAGCTCCGGCGAGAACGAGGCGTCGTGCTCGGTATAGGTCACGCCCTTCCTGTCGAGCAGCCGCTTGGCCGCGGTGCAATAGCCGCACATCATCCGCGTGTAGATCGTCACATCGACCATCGGTCAGCAATCCTGCCTCGTTCCTAGGCTATATAGGCGCCGATTCGTCGGCCCGAAAGTCCCCCGGCAGCACGCGCGCGAAGGTCAGTACGTCGACCGCGCCGGCACCGCCCTTCTTCAACGCCTTGGCGACCGCGCGGACGGTGGCGCCGGTGGTGTAGACGTCGTCGATCAGCAGCACCCGGCGGCCGGCGATTTCGATCTCCGCCTCATCCGGCACTTTGAATGCGGCGCGAACATTTTCCTCGCGTTCCCGCCGCACCAGCCCGACTTGCTGGCGCGTGAGTTTGATGCGCCTGATGGCTGATGGCGCGAAAGGCCGCTCCCCGAGCTGCGCCACCGCCCGCGCCAGTTCCGCCGACTGGTTGAACTGCCGTCGGAAGAAACGCCGCCAGTGCAGCGGCACCGGCACGACCACGTCGGCCTCGGCGATGAGTTCGGCACCGGCGCGAAGCATCCAGCGCGCCATCCACGGCGCCAGATCGGTGCGGTCCTGGTATTTCAGCCCTTGCACCATCTGGCGGGCAACGCCGGAATAGGCAACCGCCGCCCGCGCGCGCTCGAACGGCGGCGGGTCGGCTATAGCCTCCGCCGACAGGAAACCCTCACCCATATTGTGGGTGAACGGAGTGCCCATCACCGGGCACCATGGCCGTTCCAGCAACCTGAGTTTCGGCCAGCAGGCGCCGCACAACACGCCGGGCTGCGAGACATGGCGGCGGCAGCCGGCACAGACCGGCGGGAACAAGAGGCGCGCTGGCCAGCCCAATGCCTTGCGGGCAATGCTCTTGATCGCAATACGCTTGATCTCTGGCATGGGATCGGCCACGTGGTTGGTCCTCCGCATCACTATATCAGAGAGCGAAGCACAAGGACCTGCCAATTGCAGCCTGTAATTGACACCTCGCTCTGGCTGGCGCGCAAGCGCCGGGCACTGACCCGTCCCATCGCCGGCGCGGATTTCCTCATGCGGCGGGCGGCCGAGGATCTTGCCGACCGGCTCGGCGCCGTCGAACGCAGGTTCGGCAAGGCGGCCTCATTGTTTTGCCAGACGCCGGCAGCAGCAGAGGTGCTCGCCGAAAGCGGCAAGGTGACGGAAAACGTGCGCGTCGAGGCCGACGCCGCTTTCCTGGGTGGCCAGCCAGGACTGTTGGCGCCGTTGGAAACCGTGCCATTCGAGCCGGAAAGCCTCGACCTCGCAGTCTCGCTGCTGTCGCTGCAGGCGATGAACGACATTCCCGGCATGCTGGTGCAGGTCCGCCGGGCGCTGAAGCCGGACGGGCTTTTCCTCGGCGCCTTCGCCGGCACAGGCACACTCTCCGAACTGCGCGAAAGCCTGCTTGCCGCCGAGACCGAGCTCTATGGCGGCGCCAGCCCGCGTGTGATCCCGTTCACCGACGTCCGCGACGCCGGCGCGCTGCTGCAGCGCGCCGGCCTGGCACTGCCGGTTGCCGACGTCGAGACGATCACGGTGCGCTACGATTCGCTATTTGGTCTGATCGCCGATCTGCGCGCCATGGGCGAGACCAGCGCGCTTGTCGACCGCAGCAGGCGGCCGGGCACGCGAGCGCTGTTCGCGCGCGCCGCCGAAATCTATGCGGAGCGGTTTTCGGATGCCGATGGCCGCGTCAGGGCGAGTTTCTCGGTGGTCTGGATGTCAGGCTGGGCGCCCGATGCCTCTCAGCAAAAGCCGCTGAAGCCGGGCTCCGCAAAAATATCGCTGAAGACAATCCTGGAAAACCCCGGCGGCCCCTGAGCGGATCCTTGCGCAAAAGCTAAGCGTATCCCACGCAAAAGCTAAGCGGGTCACTGTGCAAAAGCGTTGGCAAGCTTGCTGCTGTTGTCGCTGAACAACCACTGGATGGCGCCGGCAGCCTGGCCAATACCAGCGACAATGGCAAGCGACAGCACGGCGACGATCAAACCATATTCGATAGCCGTCGCACCCCTCTCGTCTTCTAAAAATCGTTGCAGCAAGATTTTCATGGGCGCCATCCCTCTTGCCCGAACCTAGCGCCGACCCGTTAAGAAAGGTTAATGCGACAGGCTTAACGCGCGGTGAACCAGCTGCATTCTAGGAAACAGCCGAATCCTGGAGATCTGTTGAGCGGTCAGCAGTCGCCGCTGCTTCTGCCATCGGCCCGTATAACGCAGACCGAACTGGGCAGCGGCTGCAGCACGCTCTTGCGTAGCGTATAGCTGTCGCGCTGGCCGATCGAGCCGGTGCTCATCGTATCAAGCCCGTCGCGGGCAAACTGCGAGCGGGTCCGGCTGTCGAGGTAGGGCGTCGCGATCAAGGCCAGAGCCACCGCGGCCGAGCCGAACAAGAGGGCGATGCGCAATATTCCCATGCCGGCATTCGCGGCGCCAGGAAGGCGGTCGGGCCAAGGCGAGTCCCAGTCCTTTTCAAGGCTCATGCAAATCGCTCCCCAGCGGTGGAATCGGCGTAACCGCCTAGCGTCAATTTTTCACGGTCAGATAAATCTTTCATTAACGCTGCTGCCAGCGCGTTGCGGCGCTGCCCGATTTACGGCAGGTCGGCCGTTACAGCAGATCGATGAGGAACTGGATCAGCGGGGCATCGGCCGGCGGAATTGGAAAATCGCGCATCTGGCGCGGCCGCACCCATTTCAGCACCTGGCCTTCCTTCGGCTGGGCAATGCCGCGGAATCGACGGCAGACGAACAGCGGCATCAGCAGGTGAAAATCATCGTAGGAATGGCTGGCGAAGGTGAGTGGGGCCAGGCAAGGGATGTCGGTTTCGATGCCGATCTCCTCGTACAATTCGCGGATCAGGCATTGTTCCGGCGTCTCACCGGGCTCGACCTTGCCGCCCGGAAACTCCCATAGGCCGGCGAGTTGCTTGCCTTCGGGCCGCTGCGCCAAAAGCACGCGCCCGTCGGCATCGACCAGCGCGCAGGCCGCGACCAGGAGCAGGCGTTTGCCGATCGTATCCAAGCCGCTCATGCGCCGGGTGGCCGGCGATAGCGATAGCGATAGACTTCGTCGAATCCGAGCGAACGGTAGAGCGCCAGCGCCGGCGCGTTGTCCGCCTCGACCTGCAGCCAGGCTTCCCGCGCCCCGCGCAGCCGCGCCCATTTCAGCGCCGACCGGATGAGATGGCGGCCATGGCCCTGGTTGCGCACCGACCTGTCGGTGGCGATCTCGAACAGGCCGGCAAGGTCGCCGTCATGCACGCAGATCAACGTTGCCAGCGGTTCGCTGCCGGCCTCCAGCGCAAACAGCCCGGCCTCCGGCTGGATGGCGCCGATGATCTCCGACAGGCCCGGCCGCAGCGACACATCCGAGCCGCTCACCTTGAGCGCCGCGCCGATGAAACGGCTGATGTCCTTCAACGGAATCTGGTCCATGGCGTCGTCGAGCGCGGCGTCCGCCAGCGGCAGCCGCATGACCAGCGACTCCGCGAATATGCTCCAGCCTTCGCTGTCGAGATACTTCGAAAGATCCGGCCCCGACAGCGGCGAGATGCGAAAGGTCAGCGGCCTGCCATAGGCGTCGAAGCGGCGGCTCGCACGGCCGATGCGCTCGGCAATGTGCTGGATGTCGCCCGGATCGAGCGGATTGACCGAGTTCAGCCGCTTGGCCGGGTGGCCGGCCGTCAGCCGAACCACCCAGGTGCCGTCATAATGGACGGCGGCCGCCGGCCAGGCGCGAAAGCCGGCCGCCTCATAGCGGCGCACGATCGCCAACACGCTTGCCGGATGTCTGGAAGCCAACGCCATCAGCTCCGATAATCGCCGTTTATGGCGACATATTCCTTGGTGAGATCGCAGGTCCACACCGTCGCCTTGCCGCGGCCGATGCCGATATCGGCGCGGATGCGGATCTCGTCGCGCTTCATATACGCCGAAGTCGCCTCCTCGGAATAGGCGGCGTCGCGCTCGCCCTGATAGGCCAGGCGGTTGTCGCCGAACCAGATCGACAGAAGGTCGCGGTCGGCCGGTTCGCCGGCCTTGCCGACGGCCATGACGACGCGGCCCCAATTGGCGTCCTCGCCGGCGACTGCCGTCTTGACCAGCGGCGAATTGGCGATCGACAGCGCGATGCGCTTGGCCGAGCGGGCCGATTTGGCCCCGGTGACGGTGACCTCGACCTGCTTGCGGGCGCCCTCGCCGTCGCGCACCACCTGCAGTGCCAGCGATTTCAGCACCTTGCCAAGGGCACGGCGGAAGGCGCCGAGGCGCGCATCCTTGGGGTCGGAAATTGCCGGCGCGCCACGCCTGGCGGCAGCACCCGTGGCGAACATCAGCAGCGTGTCGCTGGTCGAGGTGTCACTGTCGACTGTAACCGCGTTGAAGGTCTTGGCCGTGCCACGCGACAGGAGGTCCTGCAGCACGGGTGCTGCGATCGGCGCATCGGTGGCGATGAAGGAAAGCATCGTCGCCATGTCGGGCGCGATCATCCCGGCCCCCTTGGCGATACCGTTGATGGTGACGTCGGCATCGCCGAGCTTGACCGTCGCGGTCGCCAGTTTGGGATAGGTGTCGGTGGTCATGATCGCCTTGGCGGCTTCGGTCCACAATTCCGGCTTGCCGTCCTTGACGAGACCGGCCAGCAGATGGCTGAACTTGCCGGCGTCGAGCGGTTCGCCGATCACGCCAGTCGAGGCCAGGAACACCTCGCCCGCTGTGCAGTCGGCCGCTTTCGCCGCCACCTCGCCCGTGAGTGCCGTCGAGGCGCGGCCTTTCTGGCCGGTAAAGGCATTGGCATTGCCGGAATTGACGACCAGCACGCGTGCTTTGCCAGCCACGAGGTTCTGCCGGCAGAAATCAACTGGCGCCGACGGGCATTTCGACCTGGTGAACACGCCGGCGACGGTGGTGCCGGCGTCGAACACCATGGCCAGCAAGTCGGTGCGGTTCTTGTATTTTATGCCGGCCTCGGCGGTGGCGATGCGCACGCCCTCGATCACCGGCATCTTGACATATTTCTTCGGCGCGAGCGGCGAAACCTGTGTGGACATGGAAGACCCCGGGCGGGAAAAATCGCGAAATGAACGCCGGTTTGCCCGATAGCACGCGCCGGCGCAAGGCGTTTCACAGCCGTTACGGGTGCCGGAAGCCTGACACCGCCTCATGCAGCAAGCAGGCTGTTGCAAATTTGTTGGCGTCGCTGCGACCGATAGCGCTATGATCCTACCCCATGGGCAGGCTTGTGGTCTTGGCACTGGCGTTTCTGGGCTTTCTGCTGCTGCGCGCCGATGCGCAGACGGCGCGGCGCGTGGCGCTTGTGGTCGGCAACGGCAGCTACGCCGAAGCCGGCACGCTGGCCAATCCCGTCAACGATGCGCTCGACATCGCCGACAAGCTGCGCGCCATCGGTTTCGAGGTGATCGAAGGCAACGATCTCGGCAAGCGCGAGCTCGAACGCAAGATCGGCGAATTCTCCGATGCGCTGCAAGGCGCCGGTGCCGGGCTGTTCTACTATGCCGGCCACGGCCTGCAGGTCGACGGGCGCAACTTCATCGTGCCGGTCGACGCCCGGCTGGACATGCCGGTCAAGCTGCAGCTCGAGGCGGTGCCGATCGACGAGGTTCTCGACATCATGGAGCAGCAGACCAAGGTCAGCCTGGTCTTCCTCGATGCCTGCCGCAACAACCCGTTTGCCCGAAGTCTCAGCCGCAGCACCACGACGCGCTCGGCGACGGCTCTCGCCGGTCTTGCCCAGTTCGAGTCGACACGCGGCTCGTTCATCGCCTTCTCGACGGCGCCCGGCGCCGTCGCAATGGACGGGACGGGGCGCAACTCGCCCTTTGCGGCGGCACTTTTGCGGCATATGGCCGAGCCCGGACAGAGCATCAACGACATGATGATCGCGGTGCGCCGCGACGTCGTTTCCGCAACGCGCGAGGCGCAGCGTCCCTGGGAGCAGGGGTCGCTGCTCGAGCGTTTCGAATTCGTTCCGGGCGCAGACACTGCCCAGCAACCGAAACCGGCTGTGAGCCCGGCTCCCGCGTCGCAGGTGGCTGCGCTCGAACGCTCCGTCGGCGACAAGAGCGCCATCGAGCAGTTTCTGCGCGAGGACTATCTGGCGCCTGATGCCAAGAGAATGCGCGAAACCGTCAAGCGGCTCTACGGTGCGTCGGCCATCATCTACGGCACGCGCTACGACAGCGAGGCGATCGTCAAGGTCAAGACCGACTGGTTCGCGCAATGGGCATCGTGGTCGTTCGGTCTCGAGCCCGGCAGCCTTGAGGTGACGCCGCACGGCAAGGACCGTGCCGACGTGGTTTTCGCCATGCGCTACGACTATGTGCCGAAGGACAAATCGGCGCAGCGCCTGACCGGCAAGGCGCGGGTGACGCTGGAACTCGTGCTGGCCGATGGCGCGTGGCGCGTTGCGTCGGAGACGTCGCAAGCGCTGGAATGAACATCAGCGGACCGCCGGGTTGATGAACCCGCGAAACGCCCGCTGCACGCCCGGAATCAGTCCCCAGATCATGATCGAGACCATCAGCGGCGCGATGACCAGCGTGCGCTGCCAGATTTGCCATTCCTGCGTCAGCGGAAAAACCACGTACAAAATGGCAGTGATCAGCGGATAGACGCCGAGCAGCACCAGCAGGGCGAAGCGCAGGCGCGAAAAGCGGGTCACGGCGGTCGAGTTCATCAAACTCTCCTTTATCGTTACGGAACGTTCCGTTACATATAAAACGGATCGTTCCGTTTCGTCAAGAGTTGTATATGATGGCTGCTGAAATCGCGGGTAAGGAAGAAAAGATGGGCGAAATCACCGATCCCGGGCGCAAGTCGGCTGGCGCACGGCGCAGCCCGGAAAGCGCCGATGCCATTCTCGATGCCGCCGAGGCGGTACTGGTCGAAGCCGGCTATTCCGGCTTCTCGATCGAGGCGGTGGCGCGCCGCGCACGCGCCGGAAAACCGACGATCTATCGCTGGTGGCCAAGCAAGGCCGCCTTGCTGCTCGACGTTTACCAGCGGCAAAAGCGCGTCGACAATCCCGATACCGGGAACCTTGCGGAGGATCTCGTCGGCTTCCTGAAGAGCTTGTTCGCGCATTGGCGCGACACGTCGTCGGGCAGCGTGTTCAGATCGCTGATTGCCGAGGCGCAGTCGGACGAAAAAGCCGCCGCCGCCCTCGCCGAATACGCAAGAGGCCGTCGCATCCACACCGGCCAGATGGTCGAACGCGCCAAGGCAAGGGGAGAGATAGCTGCCGACGTCGATGCCACTGTCGTCGCCGACCTGGTCGCCTCGTTCGCCTGGACGCATCTTCTGACGAACCGCCTGGACGAGGACGAAGCAACGCTGCGCAGGGCGGTCGGCTATGTCTTGAAAGGCATAGTCGCTGACGATGCCGGCGACGCCACGGCGGTCCGGCGGCGACGTCGACGCATCATCGCTCGCCCTACCAAATAGAAGCGACAGGGCGGCAGCGCGCCCTGTCGTAGCCTAATCTGGCCTATTTGGCGCTTTCCAGCGCGTCGACCGTCTTCTTCAGGTTCGCATCGGGGATGTCGACCTTGGCGTTGGCGCGCAGCGACTTGACCAGCGCGAAATACTTGTCGCGGATGACCGCCTGGCGCGCCTGGTCCTTGACCTGGTCGAACGCCGGCGGCTGCTTGGTGCGCTTGTCCTCAACCTTGATGACATGCCAGCCGAACTGTGACTGCACCGGCTGGTCGGTATATTTGCCGACCGCCAGCGCAAACACCGCCTTGTCGAATTCCGGCACCATCTGGCCAGGTCCGAACCAGCCGAGATCGCCGCCGCTGGTCTTGCCGCTCGGATCGCTGGTGTGCTCGTTGGCAAGCTTCTGGAAGTCGGCGCCGCCGTCGAGCTGCTTGATGATGGCGTCTGCCTCCTCCTTCGTCTTCACGAGGATGTGACGGGCGTGCACCTCATTGGTGGGCGGCGTGTTGGCGATTTCCTGGTCGTAGCGGGCGCGGACCTCGGCATCGGTAACCTTGTCGACGACGCCCTTCTCGACCATTTCGCCATGCAGCGCGCGCTGCTGCAGGAAGGCCATGCGGCGCTGGAAGTCGGGATCCTTGTCGAGGCCGGTGGTCACCGCCTGAGCCGCCATCACGCGGATTTCGATCGCCGCCGAAAGCGCCGCGGCGCGGCGCTGCTCGGGCGGAAGCTGCGCGAACTGCTGCGACAGCTCGCCCTCGGCAAGCCCAAGGTCTGCCTCGGTCAGCGTCTGGCCGTTGATGGTGGCGACCACGGCGTTCGGATCGACCGGCTTGGCCGCCGGAGCGGGTGCTGCCGGCTGGGCAGGGGCGGCCTCCTGTGCCATCAGCGGCGACAGCGAGAGGGCCGACAGGCCGAATGCCAGACCAAGGATGGCGAGCGACGCGCGGCGGAACAATACTGACATTACGATTATCTCCAAAGCGGGGTAGCTAGAGCGGAATGGCTTCCAGACCAGCAGGATTGTGGCGGAATTTGGCGCGGTCGACAGGGCGAGCGCGGCGTTGACATCGAATGAGCCCCCTCTTATCTGTCCAACGACTTTGCGTCCAGAACCGTTTTCCGGGCGCTTTTTGCGTTTGTCCGCGTTCACGTGGAGTTGATGGGGCCAGCCGGCGCCCGTCGCAATGACTTGGAATGCTATCGAAAGGGCCATTGGATGGTCAGTCTCGGCGGTCTCGCCCGTAAGGTTTTCGGCTCCTCCAACGATCGTCGGGTCAAATCGACCCGGCCGCGCGTCGAGGCGATCAATGCCATGGAAAACGAGATGCGGGCGCTTTCCGACGCCGAGCTTCAGGCCCGCACCGACAAATTCCGCCAGGACATTGCCAACGGCGCCAGTCTCGACGACCTCCTGGTGCCGGCCTTCGCCACCGTGCGTGAGGCCGCCCGCCGCGTGCTCGGCATGCGGCCGTTCGACGTACAGCTGATCGGCGGCATGGTGCTGCACAATGGTGGCATCGCCGAGATGCGCACCGGCGAAGGCAAGACGCTGGTGGCGACGTTGCCGGTCTACCTCAACGCGCTCGCCGGCAACGGCGTCCATGTCGTCACCGTCAACGATTACCTGGCCACGCGCGACTCCGAATGGATGGGCCGCGTCTACAAATTCCTCGGCCTCAAGGTCGGCGTCATCGTCCACGGCCTGTCCGACGAGGAGCGCCGCGTCGCCTACGCCGCCGACGTCACCTACGCCACCAACAACGAGCTCGGCTTCGACTATCTGCGCGACAACATGAAATACGAGCGCGCCCAGATGGTGCAGCGCGGCCACAGCTACGCCATCGTCGACGAGGTCGATTCCATCCTGGTCGACGAAGCCCGCACGCCGCTGATCATTTCCGGTCCGCTCGAGGACCGTTCGGAAATGTACAACACCATCGACACCTTCATCATCCAGCTGCAGCCGCAGGACTACGAGATCGACGAGAAGCAGAAGACCTCGATCTTCACCGAGGAAGGCACCGAGAAGCTGGAGAACATGCTGCGCGATGCCGGCCTGCTCAAGGGCGAGGCGCTCTATGACGTCGAGAACGTCGCCATCGTCCACCACGTCAACAACGCGCTCAAGGCGCACCGGCTGTTCCAGCGGGACAAGGACTATATCGTGCGCAACGGCGAGATCGTCATCATCGACGAGTTCACCGGCCGCATGATGCCCGGCCGCCGTTATTCGGAGGGCCTCCACCAGGCGCTCGAAGCCAAGGAGCATGTGGCGATCCAGCCGGAGAACCAGACGCTCGCCTCGGTCACCTTCCAGAACTATTTCCGCCTCTACAAGAAGCTCGCCGGCATGACCGGCACGGCGCTGACCGAGGCCGAGGAATTCGCCAACATCTACAATCTCGACGTCACCGAGATCCCGACCAACCTGCCGGTCATCCGCATTGACGAAGACGACGAGGTCTACCGGACGGTCGAGGAGAAATACAAGGCGATCGTCAAGGAGATCAAGGAAGCCCGCGCCAAGGGCCAGCCGACGCTGGTCGGCACGACTTCCATCGAGAAGTCCGAGCAGCTGGCCGAACGCCTGCGCAAGGAAGGTTTCAAGGATTTCGAGGTGCTGAACGCCCGCCACCACGAGCGCGAGGCGGCGATCGTCGCCCAGGCCGGCAAGCCCGGCGCCATCACCATCGCCACCAACATGGCCGGCCGCGGCACCGACATCCAGCTCGGCGGCAATGCCGACATGCGCATCGCCGAGGAGCTTGGCGACATGCCGGCCGGCCCCGAGCGCGAAGCCAGGGAAAAGGAAATCCGCGACGACATCGCCCGGCTGAAGGAAAAGGCGCTCGCCGCCGGCGGCCTCTACGTGCTGGCCACCGAACGCCATGAATCGCGCCGCATCGACAACCAGTTGCGCGGCCGCTCGGGCCGCCAGGGCGATCCCGGCCGGTCGAAATTCTTCCTGTCGCTGCAGGACGACCTGATGCGCATCTTCGGTTCCGAGCGCATGGACGGCATGCTGCAGAAGCTCGGCCTCAAGGAAGACGAGGCGATCATCCATCCGTGGATCAACAAGGCGCTGGAAAAGGCGCAGAAGAAGGTCGAGGCGCGCAACTTCGACATCCGCAAGAACCTCTTGAAATACGATGACGTCTCGAACGACCAGCGCAAGGTGGTGTTCGAGCAGCGCATCGAGCTGATGGACGGCGAGGGCCTGTCCGAGACCATCACCGAGATGCGCGAAGGCGTCATCGAGGAGATCGTCGCCAAGAACATTCCCGAAAATGCCTATGCCGAGCAGTGGAACGTCGCCGGCCTCAAGGCCGAGATCGCCGAATTCCTCAACCTCGATTTGCCGGTCGAGGACTGGGTCAAGGAAGAGGGCATCGCCGAAGACGACATCCGCGAGCGCGTCAGCCAGGCCGCCGAGGCCGCCGCCAAGGAGCGCGCCGAGCGTTTCGGCCCCGACGTGATGACCTATGTCGAGCGCTCGGTGGTGCTGCAGACGCTCGACCATCTGTGGCGCGAGCACATCGTCAATCTCGACCATCTGCGCTCGGTCGTCGGCTTCCGCGGCTATGCGCAGCGCGATCCGCTGCAGGAGTACAAGGGCGAAGCGTTCGAGCTGTTCCAGGCGATGCTGGGCAATCTGCGCCAGGCCGTCACCGCGCAATTGATGCGCGTTGAGCTGGTCCGCCAGGCGGCGGAAGCGCCGCCGCCCGAGGCCCCCGACATGTTCGGCAGCCACATCGACGGCTTCACCGGCGAGGACGATTTCGAAGGCGGCGAGACGGCCGTGCTGGTCCGCCAGGAGACCAACGCCATCGTCGCCCCCGAAGACCGCGACCCGAAGAACCCGGCCACCTGGGGCAAGGTCGGCCGCAACGAGGCTTGCCCGTGCGGGTCAGGGAAAAAATACAAGCATTGTCATGGGGCGTTTGCGTAAGGCACTGCTTTCCTTCGCCCCGTTCACGGGGAGTAGGTGCCCGAAGGGCGGAGCCAGCGTTTGCGATTAGCCAATCTCCCCACCTGAGGGGGAGATGGCCGGCAGGCCAGAGGGGGGCGCGAAGGATCGCGACCCGAAGAAGACAGGCTCAAATCAACCCCGAATCGCGCGCCGCGGCCGTCGCCTCACCCCGCGAAACCGCGTCCAGCTTGCCCAGAACCGCCGAGACGTGGTGATCGACCGTCTTCGGCGAGATGGTCAGGTGCTCGGCGATCCGCTTGTTGGAAAAGCCGCGCTCGATCAGTTGCAGCACCTCCATCTGGCGCTGGGTCAGGCCGGCGCGATTGGCGCGCGTGGTTCGGCGCGGCCCCCTTGCGATGCCGTTGACGCCGTTGCGGCGCATGATATCGCGCAGGTGAACGGCGACCGCCCTGGCGCCGAGGTTTTCGAAAATCTCCAGCGCCAGGCGCTGCGCGGTCTCGTCGCCCTCTGCCAACGCCAGCCCGCGTTCGTAGGGCGCGTTCATCTCGGCCCATAGTTCTGCCGCCGCCTGCCAGTCGCCGGCGAGCAGCAGCCGGTAGGGCGCGGCCATGCCGATGGTGTCGCCTGGATCCATGTCCGGCGCCAGCTTCTGCCGCCACGTCGCCAGCTCGCCGAAACCCGCCCGCGTCGTCGACAAGCTCTCAGCCAGTGCGATCAGGCCGAGCGCCTCATCCTTGTCAGCCTGGCCGAGCCACGCCCGTTCGGCCATCAGCGCCGCATAGGGCGCCAGCCGCTGCAATTCCAATCCCTTGTCCAGGAACTGCGTCATTTCGGCAAAAAGCGGCTCGGCGGACGGGTCGCCGCGCCGTATCCGCAACTTTGCCAGGGCCACCACGGCGGGATAGCGGACCAGCATCGTCGCCTGATCGTTGGCGATCACCTCGAGCGCCTCGCCGGCAGCCTCTTCCCATTGCCCCTGGCGCAGCAGCAACTGGGCCAGCACGCCGCGCATATAGTCGCGCCAGGTGACGAGATCGTTTTCGACGCAATAGTTGATGCCGCGATCGAGGAACGACCGCGCCTCAGCGAAGCCGAGCTGGTTCATCTCGCTGCAGGCGCTGTTGGTGAAGGCGCGCGCCGCATGTTCCTGAAAATTCTGCTCCAGCGCGATCTCCAGGCTGCGAGCAAGGTGCAGCCGTCCGTTTGCCAGATCCAGCCACTGCTCGGCGCTGCCGACATTGTTGAGCGCGTGGCAGACGATGTCGGGCCGGTTCAGTTGTTCGGCGAGCGCAATCGCCTTGTTGCCGAGCCGCAGCGTGTCGTCGAGCCTTTCGGCCAGCATCGCCAGTTGCGAGAGGTTGGAATAGGCCATGGCCAGCTCCGGCCCGGCCGGCGCGGTCTCCAGCAGCTGAACCGCCTGCTCGCCAAGGGCATCGGCAGCCATGCGGTCGCCAAGCAGGTAAGCAAAGCGCGACAGCCATCTGAGGCAATCCCCTTCCTTCGCCGTATTCCCCTGGGCCTGATGCAGCCGGCGCGCCTGGTCCTGCGCGGCGATGGCCTCGTCGATCTTGCCGATGAGGTGGCACTCGAAGGCATATTTCTCATGGAGCGCCGTGCGCTCCTCCACCGGCAGGCCGTCGGCCTGCCGCAACACGGCTTCATAGAAGCCGGCCGCATCGCGATGGGCGCCGACGCGGGAGGCCTCGCGCGCCGCAACCGGGGCCAGCTCGCGCACCGCCTGCAGATTGTGCGCCTCCACCGCGTGATGCACCAGGCGGCCGGTGGAGACCTCACTGTTTTCGAGCAGGGCGGCCAGGGCGCGCTGGTTGAACTGCCGCCGGTGGCTCGTCGTCAGCATCGCCTCGATGGCGCGGCGGGCGATCTCGTGCCGGAACGCATAGCCGTCGCCCTGATCCTCCAACAAGCCGTTGGCGACGCATTCGGCAAGCTGGCCGGCGCTGGCGACGCCGCACAGGCCCTGCAACGCCCAGGCATCGGCCCGCCGTGGAAACACCGACACCGCGTCGAGCATCGCGCGGGCGCCGGCCGACAGGCGCTCGGCCCGCGCCAGAACCGCGTCGCGCACGCTTGCCGGCAGCGCCGTTTTTTCCTCGCATCCGCTGCACAACAGCTCGGTGACGAAAAAGGCGTTGCCCGCCGTCGCCCGGTAGATAGCCTCGCCATCGCGCCCCGCCGCCTCGGCCAGCGACAGCACCGCCGACTCGCTGAGCAGCGGCACGTCGATGCGCGCGACGCTGCCTGCCGGTATCTCGCCGAGCGCGCGGCGCACCCGCATCTGTCCCTCGCTGCGATCGGTGCGCGCCGTCAGCAGCAGCAAGAGATGCCTGTTGGCGATGCGCCGGCCGAGAAAGCGGACGAAATCGAGCGTCGCATCATCGGCCCAGTGCAAGTCCTCGATCACCAGCAGGGTCGGCTGCGCCTTTGTCTCGAAGATGTCGAGTGCATCCGAAAACAGCGGCAGCCCCTGTCCCTGCCGATGATCGATCGCCTGCGGCAGCGCCCATTGCGCGTCCCGCGCCAGATCGTAAAGCGGCCCGAGCGGATCGGGTATCGACAGATCCTCGCAGGCGCTGCGGAATATGCGCGTGGCTTGCGCAGTCCGGTCGATGAAGGCCTCGACAAGCGCGGTCTTGCCGGCCCCGGCCTCGCCAGCAAGCACCGCGACGCAGCCAGGGCCGCGCCCGGCATCGGCCAGCAGCCCGTCGAGTCGCTCCAGCTGTGTCTGCCGTTCCAGAAGCATCATTCGCTCACGCAGATCGAGTTCGCCGAAAAGGCGGACCCGCGATGGACCCGCCAACATATCCCCCGCTCATAACGCTGCCAACATAGGGAATCGTCCCGCCAAAAATGGGGAAAGGCTCCGATGTGCGCTCTTGCCGGGCGTGATCAATGTCGAGCCGCGCTCAAACCGGGCGTGACCCACTGGAGAAAGGAAGGCTTCCATGCCTCGCTATCTGATCGAACGCACATTCCCGGACGGCCTCAATGTGCCGATGAACGAAGCCGGCGCCGACGCGCTGGGCGGTGTCGTCATGCGCAATGCCGAAAAGGGCGTCACCTGGCTGCAGTCCTACGTGTCGCCGGACAAGAAGCGCAGCTTCTGCATCTACGACGCGCCCTCGCCCGAGGCGATCCGCAGCACCGCCCAGAAGAATTCGCTGCCTGTCGACAAGATCACGGAGGTGCGGGTTCTTGACCCCTACTTTTACCGTTGATGGCAGGCAAACCCCAAGTGGCGGACAAAAGGATGAGTATCAAACTGCCATTCGCGGCAATTGCGACATGCCTGATAGCATGCCGGTCGGCGAACCGGCGCCTGTCGTGGGAAACCCCGGCGGTTCCCTGCTTGGCCGTCTATGGCGGATCGCGGCGGCGCTGCCTTCGCGTCTGCTGGGCAGGCGGCGCCGGCTGCCCCCGCAAGACGATTATCTGAGGCAGGACATCGGACTGCCCGAACGCGAGCAGCGGCGCGAATACTGGGAATATTATTGGTGGGACCATTAGGCCGCCGCGCCGTTTGGACGGGCTGAAACAAGCCGTGCAACCGGCCGCGTCATTGCGGCCGACATGAAAACAGGACGAGCGACCTGTTTCGCAAAATTCCAATGGACGCCGCAGCGTTGAGCAGACCCGATCGGTGCGCGTCCTCAAACAACCGGAGAGAACATGAACATCAATCTTTGCACCGGGCGTCTTGCCGCCCTGGCCATCCTGTCGATCGCCGCCACCGCGGCCCAGGCAAAGGACGGCAATCCGCTGGCCGACATGGTACGCGCCGCCAACAGCCGCTTCGAGAATGTGGCGGCGGCGACCGCTGAGGGCTACGCGCCCATCCCCTGCGCCAGCGGCATCACCGGCGGCGCCATGGGCATCCATTACGTCAATCCCGGCTACCTCAAGGACGATGCTGTCGATGTCGCCAAGCCGGAAGCGGTGATGTACGAGCCGATGGCCGACGGCACGCTAAAACTGATCGCGGTCGAATACATCACCTCGAAAGGCCCGGCCTCGCTCGATGGGCATCTGTTCAACTTCAACAGCGCCCCCAACCGCTACGGCCTCGGCCCGTTCTACGAGCTGCATGTCTGGGCCTGGAAGGGCAACCCGACCGGCGCCTTCGCCGACATGAACCCGAATGTTTCATGTGATGCGATGAAGGGGACGTAGAGGCGCCCTTTCCTTCTCCCCGTAATACGGGGAGAAGGTGCCCGAAGGGCGGATGAGGGGCAGCGCGGACGTCCGCCGTTGGCCAATCTCCCCACCTGAGGGGGGGGTGAGAAGCGGTCCGCGCAGCGGACGAAAAGCCAATTGCTTGGCTTTTCGAGCTTCGAACGCCGGCAGGCCAGAGGGGGGCGCTGTCCCGCCGACACCAAAATACGCATTCGAATTTTCTGTATCTCGACCGTCGGTGGTATTTCAGTTTGAAATCTAATAGCCGGGTGACGCACGCGCTGATGTCCGCGCTTCATGAAGATCGGAACCTGCTAAAGTGGGTAAAGACACTACTTCGATTCAATAACCCCGTTCGAGGTCGATTTTATTGGACAGAGGCTCTCCTCTTGCGACTTGACCACAGAGATCGGCGACCTGGTCGATTCCAGAATCCACCCAGAAGCTCGCGACATGAGGTGTGATGGTCACCTTGGGATGAGTCCACAACGGCGATGAAGCCTCCAGCGGTTCACGCTCAAACACGTCAAGACAAGCACCAGAAAGCTGACCTTCGTCGAGAGCGCGGATCAGGTCGGCTTCGTTGACATGCGCGCCCCTGCCGACATTCACAAGGTAGGCACCTCGATTCATTTTTCCAAAGGCACTGGAGTTCAGTATCCCACGAGTGTCACCAGTCAGGGGAAGTGAACAGATAACGTAGTCCCGACTTGTGAGTGCGTCCGCAAGCTGGGCAGGGCCAAAGTAACTATGTATACCAGGAAGCGTCTTTTGATGACGAGACCAGACTGCCGTGTCGTAGCCAAAGTCCGCAAACAGCTTTGCGGCCCAGCCGCCGATCCGGCCCGCACCCAGCACAACAATTCTTGTCTCGGAGATCTTCTGCGGCGCGATCGGATTCCACAACTTGCGGGCTTGTAGACTCATGTAATCCGCAACATGCCGTTGCTGGCAGAGAACGCGAAGGGCGATGTACTGCACCACTTCCGAAGCTTGCTCACGCGTTGCGAGCCTGATGAGCGGAACACTCTTGGGAAAGCTCTGAAGTTCAATACCCTCGACACCGGCTCCCAAATAGACGACGGCGCTTAGCCCCGTCATGGTATCAAAAAAGCCAGGACTGGCGCCCTTGTCGATCAGCACAATATCTATGTCACTTTTGTTCCCGGCGTCTGGCCAAAGCCTGAACTCCAGCTGCGGCACACGGATTTTCAGCTCAGCAGCCCATACTTGTGCATCAATGTAGTCAGGATACTCATTGACCATCAGAACGGTAATGGGCTCGCCTAACACTTCGCCCCTCCCAGATTCAGGTAATCAGGCATCCACCGGATTACGGTCTGTTGAGACTGAGGTTTGCGCAAACTGGCACCAGTTGCAAGACCAGACCCCGGCAAAAATGGCGTTGGTGATCCGCCAAAGCCGTGATGTCTGCCCGTTGCTGGCCGAGGATGTCGATTTCGCTTTCTTCAAGGCATAGCTCTCCCCTGGATTTGCTGGAACGCATGACAACCGGGGCCGGTCACGCCGGTGACGGATGGGGCGATGGCCGGAGTTCCGCGATCAGCCGCAGGATGTCGGTGAAGAGTTGCCTCGGGATAGCGACCTCCGCATCTGGAAGGCGACATAACGCCCATGGCTGATAACCTCGGCACCGATCTTGATGAGCTTCTTTGTGAGCTGGTCAGTGGTGCCAGAACATCCTTCCTGCTGTCGGCACTGTGGACGTTGCCGGGACGCAGGGCACGGCGTTCGAGGTCACCTAACTGGTTGAATTCCACGCATCCCTCTTCTGGGATAGGGATTCTTGCAAAGCCTATTTCGGCAGATGCTGCGATCAGGTTGATCGATATTTTTTCACTGGCGGCTATGAGAGAACCAGAAAACACTTAATCTGTGCTTTTCTTATATGGGCCACGCTTGCCTGGCTTTGGTGCTATGGCGCCCATCTTTTTGCAATATCGTCCATTGATCAGAGAGTTTGCGAAAGACCGTTTACCTTACAATATGAAGCGCGGGCCTCCCTGTTTGACCTCCCGCGCCATGGGGGCCGAGCATTTTTGAACCGTACATACGCTCAAACTCGGCCTCAGAAATGTACAGCGCTTTCGCCAATTCCCTATCAGAATATCCCAATACATTCTTGTGGTAATCCACAAGCTTATTTACCTTGATCGGATATTCCTTGGGAGGTTCATACGGTTCATTCTTTCTATATCCAAGCTTGCTCATCTGTATAAAGAACGATTTCTTTTGATATGGCGTTACATAGCTCAAACGATCTGCCCTCATGACTATGGAGGACATTGAGACCTTCCAATATTTCTTCATATTGGCAATTTGTCGGAATTCAAATTTGGTCAACTGAGACCGAATGGATTTGGCCGGCAAAAGGAATGCCCCGGCAAACTGGTCGGCTTCTTGTTCCATGACCTCATCATCCAAAAATGTGGTCGTGTGCAAAACCATGTGCGCAAGTTCGTGGCAGAGGGTATGCCGTATCCGATCTGCGGGAGCATTTATGTTCACGAAGAATAGTACCGGAAGGCCATCAATCCGCTGGCTGACAGCGTCGATCAAGTCGCTATCAAAATTACATGGGATCACGATGCCTCCGTGGTCCTCGATCAAAGCGGTAACATTTTCAACGGGACCATCCGGCAGCATCCAGGCTTCGCGCAAGTGCCGAGCAGCATCTTCAATGCTGAAAGCGCGAGAAGTCGAGCCCTGATATTCATCCCGATCAATCTCCGGAATGAAGCCGTTCGTTTTCACACCACCGGATTTTAGGAGGATGCCGAGTTGGATGCGCCGGATATTCATTTCCGCGATCATCTTGTCGAGCGGCTTTTGGCCGAGCTTTTTTCGCCTTCTGTAATGGAAGGGCGGCATGCCGTACGGGCGGCCAGTCTCGAAAAAGAAATCGGGCTCATAGCCGAGGGTGCCGGCAAGGGCGACCACAAAGTCCTCTGGCGCTGCCATCAAGCCGGCCTCGATTTTTGAAATCGTGCCTTGGGCCACGCCCATCCTGTCGGCAAGCACAGACTGATTAATCCCGCGAGAATCGCGAGCGAGCGCCATCATGTGGCGATTAAAAAGTTCAATCTGCTGCATTTTAGAACCGGCGCTGCCGGGTAACCTCATGCCAAGCAGCTTCGTCGGCTCCTCTCGATTCAAACGGAACAATCGCTGCACACCACATCGCGCCCTTATTCGTTGGCAACGATATCTGCGACCGCATGAACCCCGTGCCAGTGGCGTCAAGAAGATAGCCGGCAGTCAGCCTCGTTGGCATGGGGGTAAGCCCAGGCAGTTCGTCACCGTCATCAAACGCAACGGCTTGGGGAGTTGGATAGTTGGACGACACGCCATCTTCGTCCGTCTTCTTAAAACGTATGACTGAATTGGCGGTCTCAATTAGCCATAGATTTTGCCCCCGGATTTCCATGTGCCGGACATTTGGCAAGTCATCCAGAGTTCTGTGAGCTTCCGCCAAAGTGTGCCGAAAGGTGCAGTGAGCCTGAGTGCTGGCGTCGTGGTCCAAGACAATCTCAGCCGCATAACGCTCATAGGTCGTGTGGCCATGCCGCAGGATGGCGTCGATACAGTCCAGATACGGCGACAGCCGATCCATGATGATGCCGATATCATTTTCCACGGGCCAATCTCTCCTGCCTGATTCTGTTTGGCAGGATATATCACCGCGCGACGAAAATGAAGAAAATTATTCCGAAAATTATTCCTAGCGCCTACCCATCGCTTTTCCGCAGCCTTTTTGGCGATCTCAGCGCGACGCTCTGGCGTCATATTCTCGGCCCGCTTCTTGCCGCCTTTCGCGCCCCGCACTTTCGCGGCAGGTCTTTGCGGTCACGTC
Organism: Mesorhizobium sp. M0296; assembly: GCF_040321675.1. Taxonomy (NCBI): domain Bacteria; kingdom Pseudomonadati; phylum Pseudomonadota; class Alphaproteobacteria; order Hyphomicrobiales; family Phyllobacteriaceae; genus Mesorhizobium; species Mesorhizobium sp. M0296. The sequence continues at coordinate 136,940 of NZ_JAMYRZ010000001.1, read as the reverse complement.
GTCGGCTTCCTCCCCAGTGGCAATGCGCATGACGCGAACGGCATTGCCGATGTTGCGGCGGAGCGCTTCTGGCCTTTAGGTCCGGTTGGCATTCCTAGTTCTCCGCATGGCTAAAGACGACAACGCCGTTGTCCTTACGAACTTCAACGGACACGATTCCATCGTCTCCCTTTCGGGTTTGGAACATGGAGGTTGCATGATCTTTCGCGGTCTTCTCGTCGTCGAAGATCACCTCGTCGACGATGCCCTGCCTTCCACACCAGATGACAGTGTAGACCATTGTTGCTGCCATGCTTTCCGCTAGGCATATAGGCGTTTTCGCATATGGGGGCAAACGAGATAGGCGTTTCCGCGTATTTCAAACTGAGACACTACCGAGCAGGGTGAAGGGTTGCGCGAATGATGAATATGAAGCAGCGCACCCGCCCCTCATCCGCCTGCCGGCACCTTCTCCCCGTATAGAGACGGGGCGAAGGGAACTCCCCACCCAACCGTTTCTTAATGTGTCTCCGCTACACCCACCCCCTGTAAATTGGCGGAAAACGGAGTGTGATCGGGGTGCGCTTTTCCGCGGCGACGACAGCCGGGCGGTTCCTGCCGCAGCGCCTTGCGCTGCGCATAAGGCCGCTGCTTGGCCTGATCGATGCCGTGCTGTTCAGCGCCGGCGCGCGCGGCGAGGCCGGCCGCATGTCGCTGATCGCCTTTTCGGTCCGCATCGTCAGCGCCGTCATCGCCTTCGTCAGCCAGGTTTTGATGGCGCGCTGGATGGGGTCGTTCGAATACGGCATTTTCGTGCTCGTGTGGGTGACGATGGTCATCGTCGGCAATCTCGCCTGCCTCGGCTTCCATACCTCGATCATCCGCTTCATTCCCGAATATCGCGAGCGCGGCATGATGGCCGAACTGCGCGGCATCGTGCGGGCCAGCCGGCTGTTCGTGCTGGTTGCCTCGACGCTGATCGCCGGCCTCGGCGCGCTCGGCGTCTGGCTGCTGTCGCCCTTTATCGAGAACTATTATGTCGTGCCGTTCATCCTCGGCATCATCTGCCTGCCGATGATCGCCATGTCCGACCTGCTGCAAGGGCTGGCGCGGGCCAATTCCTGGGCGCTGTTTGCGCTGTCGCCGACATTCCTGGTGCGGCCGCTGTTGATCCTGGCGTTCATGGCGCTGATGCTGCTGGCGGGCTACGCGCCGGACGCCAGAACGGCGATCTTCGCCGCGATCGCCGCCACCTACGCCACCACGCTCGGTCAGCTCGTCGGCGTCACCTCGCGCATCGACAAAAGGATCCCGGCCGGGCCGATGAAGCTGCATTTCGGCCAATGGTTCATCGTCTCGCTGCCGATCTTCCTGGTCGAGAGCTTCTTCTTCCTGCTCACCAATGCCGACGTGCTGATGGTCGGCGCCTATCTCGATCCCAACGACGTCGCCGTCTATTTCGCCACCGTCAAGACGCTGGCGCTGGTGCATTTCGTCTATTTCGCCGTCAAGGCCGGCGTCGCCCAGCGCTATGCGCAGTTCACCCATGGCGAGCCGCAAAAGCTCGCCGCCTTCGCCCGCGAAACCGTGTCGTGGACCTTCTGGCCGTCGCTGGCGATGGCGCTGCTGGTGCTGGCCCTGGGCGAGCCGATGCTGACCTTGTTCGGTCCCGAATTTTCCGCCGGCTATCCGCTGCTCTTCCTGCTGGTGCTCGGCGTCGTCGCGCGGGCCGCCGTCGGCCCTTGCGAAAGCCTGCTCACCATGAGCGGCAACCAGAATATCTGTGCCGCTGTCTATGCCATGACGCTGGCCTTCAACATCGCGCTTAGCGTCGTGCTGATCCCGCTCTTCGGTCTGTGGGGCGCGGCGATGGCCACCGTCTTCGCCATGATCTTCGAGGCCGGCGCGCTGTCCTTTACGGTCTGGCGCAAGCTCGGCATCGCCATGGTCATTTTCGTGCCCGCCAAAGGAGCCGCCTGATGGCTGCCGTCCCCTTGCTCGAGGAAACCAGCGGCGGCCCGGCCGGCGCCATGGTGTCCGGCCTTGCCGGGCTTGCCCGCGAAGCCGATCCCGCCCATGTCGAGATCCTCGCCAACAACCGGCCCGAGCGCAAGCTTGCCATCTATACGGCCTCCGCCGGCTTCGACCTGGTCGAGGAGCTCGACTATCTCTGTACCCGCACGATCGAGTCCAACGTCTTCTTCAATCCGCGCTTCCTGGCGCCGGCCATGCCCAGGCTCGAGGACCGCGAGGTGCGGCTGGCCGTCATCCGGGACGGTGACCAGTATCGCAACCGGCTGCGCCTGCTGGTGCCGTTCTCGGTCGAGCGACCGGTGGTGCCGCTCGGGGTTCCCGTCATGCGCACCTGGTCGAGCCCGTTCGGTCCGATCGGCACGCCCCTGGTCGACCGCGACGATCCGATCGGCGTCATCGAGGATTTCTTCTCGATGCTGTCGAGGCCGCATCTCAAGCTGCCGAAGGTCTTCGTGCTGCCCGACATAAGGCTGGACGGCCCGGTGGCGAGCCTGCTCGCCAGCGTCGCCGAAACGCGCGGCCTGACGCTGGTCACCACCGGCAAGGCCGAGCGCCCGGTGCTCGAAAGCGAGCTCGACGGCGAGGAATATCTGAAGGCTTCGCTGCGCGCGCACCATTATCGCGAGTTCCGCCGCCTGAAGCGCCGCCTCGCCGACCTCGGCCGGCTGGAACATCATGTTGCGCGGGGGCCGGACGAGATCCGCCATGCCATCGAAAATTTCCTGACGCTGGAGGCTGCCGGCTGGAAAGGCCGCGAGCGCACCGCCATGGCCATCGACCGCTACCGTGCCGCCTTCGCCCGCGAGGCGGTGTACCGGCTGGCCGAGCAGGATCTCTGCCGCATCCATTCGCTGACGCTCGACGGCCGCACCATCGCCTGCCTGGTCGTCTTCGTCGAGGCCGGCGTCGCCTACACCTGGAAGACCGCCTATGACGAGACGCTCGCTGCCTATTCGCCGGGCACGCTGCTGATGATCGAGGTGACCAGGCAGCATCTCGACGACCCCAACATCATGATGACCGATTCCTGCGCGGTGCCCGACCATCCGGTGATGAGCCGGCTGTGGAGCGAACGCAAGCCGATGGGCACGCTGGTGATCGGGCTGACGCCGGACGCCGACCGCCCCGCCCGCCAGGCGGCGTCGCAGCTTCACCTCTACCGCGAAACCCGCAACATGGCGCGCCTGCTGCGCAACCGGATGAGGAGCCTGCTGCGCCGGCGCTAGTGTATGGGGTCCAAAGTGGGCCCGACTGTCCGTCTCCGCACCGTCGGCTCTCTCGGGCCTAGGTCGTCAGGGTTAATTCTCCCGATCAGTGGAAAGGATTAGCATCGACGCAGTCCCAACCGGGATGAGGCGATCAATTACGGCCGCGCGTCCAGCATCACTGCCGCCTCGGTCCTGCACGGCCAGAAGAAAAAATCTGGGAGGAATGCATGATGAAAACAACTCACCTCAGGCGTGTCGGTGTCCTCACCTTGGCAGGTCTCGTTGGCGCGTGTCTGAACGCCGCCACTCCTCGGGCGGCCGAACCCGACAAAGCCGAGATCGATGCCCTGCGTAAATCGCTGTCCAGGTATGAAGACTACAAGGTTGCCATTCGCGAGCTTTATCTATCGACGGTAGGATGCGTCTTCTACAGCGGCGAAAAGGTAGAGGGGGCGATGGACTACCCGAAGGGCGCAATGGGCATCCATTTCGTCAACGTCACGACTGTCGGCCCGACCGCGGATCCGACGCGCCCCAATGTGCTGATCTATGAGCCGGTCGGCGGCGAATTGCGCCTGGTCGGCGCGGAATGGCTCGTGCCCTTGACGCCGGACACAAAGGAGCCGCCGAAGCTCTTCGGCCAGACATTCCAGGGGCCGATGGAGGGGCATTATCCGCTCATCCCGAAGGAGTTCCACCACTACGACCTTCACGCCTGGCTGTTCAAGGACAACCCGCTCGGAATGTTCAGCCCGACGAACCCGGACGTGAAATGCGACAACTATCCGTTTCCGATGCCTGAGCAGCCGACCAAGATGGTGCCGGGGCCGATGTAATAGCGGCCGGGCTACGATCCGAGCCTACCAGGAAATGCAGCCGGACCTCAAAGGCGTTATCCCAGAGGACGCTCCTGGGATAACGTCCAACCAAAAGTCCGTGCTCGGACCTTCGGACTCGTTTTGCCGTTTTGGCAATCACGACACTGCCGCGAATTCACAAAGGCGTTCCAAGGAGCCGACCGCGAAACGACGGAGGACCAAGTGAGAAGTCTGATCCGGACAGGATTGTCCGCAGCCGTTTCGGGTACGATCGTCAGCTTCGCCACGACAGTTGCATTGGCCCTGCTTGCCAGGCGGGAAGGCAAAGGCGCCCTGCAGCCCACGAATGCGACCAGCCACTGGCTCTATGGCGAGCAAGCCGCGTCGGTGCGGCGCGGCGACGTGGCGCACACGCTCGTCGGCTATGGCACGCATCACGCTTCCTCCATGTTCTGGGCATTCCTTTTCGAACTATGGCTCGCCTCGAGGCCGCCGCGTCCGTCGCTTCTGATATTTCGCGATGCGTTGGCGGCAGCGGCCATTGCCGCGGCGACAGATTATGGCTTCGTGCCGAAGCGGTTGACGCCAGGTTGGGAGACGATGCTGCCGAAGCGATCTATCGCGGCGACTTTTGCGGTGATGGCGGTCGGTCTAGCGATGGGCGGCATGATCAACAAGGAATTGCGCCGGCAGCATTAGGGACAGGGATTTGAGACAGATGCTTCGCACGGCGCGTTCACATCATCGCGACGGGCGGATCGCCGCGCTCGTCCCATTCTGCGGCATCTCCACCTCATCGGGAACCTTTCTCAAGGGACATGGTTCCGAATGTGCGGCGAAAGCGTGCTGCTCATTCCTGCTATCGCCAAGGAGATTCGACCATGAAGCTTCGCGAGTTGTTGGATCAAGTAAAGGACCTGCCGCCGGACACCTTGGTCTGTGCCGCCGAAATCGATGAAGCCTTTGCAGTCAACGTTGTTGGCGTTGAAGCTGTCGAGAGCGCCAGAATCCAAAGCCGCAAACCGGATGGCACCGAAGCTGTCGAACTCGCCAACGGGACCGACAAAGTCATCGTGATCCGCTGGTGAAAACCGGGGAAGTTGCGTTCAACAGCATGATGTTCCGCTCCACTGTGGGGTGCTGAATTGCGAATGCTGGCAGCGTATCGATGGCGGCGGTCGCCTATGGCTTGGTGGGCATGGCTTGGACGAAAGCCGCCATTTGGCGTTCGAGCGCTTTGAACGCGCTGCCGCGCCAGCTCTCGGCCATGGACGCCGATTTTGGATCAGGGAAAATTTCCTCTTCCCCTCGCGCCATGCCGTCCAGGATGCCTTTCGCGACGCTCTCCGCGGAACTCTTCGGTATATCGGCGTCTCTGCTCATGTCGGTGTCTATGGGACCGGACAGGACTGCATGAACGCTCACGCCACGAGCGCCGGCGAGAGCACGCAGCGATTGCGTCATGGAAAACGCGGCGGCCTTCGACAGTGAGTAGGACGGAATAATCGGGAACGGAACGAGAGCCGCTTCCGACAGGATGTTGACCACGGCGCCGCGCGAATGCGTGAGCAGCGGCAGGAATGCGTGGGTTACGCCATGCACGCCGAGCAGGTTGACGGCGAGGTGTCGCTCGAGCGCAGCACGATCGCCAAGATCGTCGTAGAGCCCGATGCCGGCGTTGTTGATGAGGACGTCGAGAGACCCGATCCGCTCGACAGCCGCCCCAATCTGCGCCGCGTCGGTCACGTCCAGGATCAGCGGCGTGACGCGCCGATCCGCGTGGGCCAGCGGTTTGCGCGCGCCGGCATAGACGCGCTTGGCACCCCGCCTCAATATTTCCTCGACCAGCGCCTTGCCGAGGCCGCGATTGGCCCCGGTCACGAGAACGGCTTTGTTTGTGACTTCCATTGATTTCGGCACGGCGATCTCTCCTCCTCTTGCATAAATGCAAGCCATTCGTTCTTGCATCATGCAAGTAGGGTATGATTTTCTGTTCCCACGCTTGGACGCCGTCTCCCCCGTTGCATTGCTCCAGGGCAGCCGGCGCCGTGACCAGGCGAACCTTGCAACTAGGACCCGACTTCCAATGTCGTGTAGGAGATCGGCGAAGGCCGCTCCAGGAAGGCGCCGGTTATTGCCGAAACGAAATTCTTCGCGTCCGCCGAGCGTAGAAAAGCGTCGCGCTCCTGCTTCGATGCCCAGCGCTCGACGCAGATGGTAACGTTGGGCTCGGCCTCCGAGCGAAAGACGCTATAGTCGATGCATCCGCTTTGCTTGCGGGCCGCCCCCGCCACGTCCCGCAGGGCATTCCGCACCTTGCTTTCGATGCCGGGCTTCGCCGCTGCCGTCGTCATGACGATCATCCCGGCGCCATCGCCTGCCGCCTTGCGCTCGACGGTGCGGGTATCCTCGCTTTGCGGCACGACCGTTGGGTTGGCGTTCTCTTCGCCCTTGTTGGGTTGCCCCTTGCCCGTCGAAATCAGCTCGCGGAGACTTGCGACATAGAAGCGCCACGAGTCATGGCAGACATCGTAGCATTCTTCGCTCGGCTTCAGCCCGACATGGGTGAAACGCAGCTCGGTCCCCTTTTCGGTCGGCGCGATTTCGAAGACCACGTCCGTGCCGGTCCACTCGGTCGCATCCCTGACGAAGTTGAAGTAGTTCAGAACGACGTGCCAGACGACCTTCTTGCCGGGCACAAGCTCCGTGACCTTGAACGTGCCGCGGTGGATATCCTTGAAATGATAGTAGAATATCGCACCGAGCTTGTTGGTATCGCCATCGATATCTTCGGACCACCAGGCGCGCGGATTGATAACCGCCGCAAAAACCTTTTCCGGGCTTTGCTCGACGACAAATGACGTCGTGTAATCTTCTTCCTTTTTCATGACATATCTCCTGTCTGGATCTGATTGGCTGATGGACACCCGAAATCTCGGGCGATGAAGTGGAGCGACGCTCTCTCGACCTCTGTCGCTTGCATCATGCAAGCACAATGCATACTTGCATGATGCAAGTCAATAGGGTATGTTCACACCATGCTTGGTCGTCTCTATGAAAAACAAAACTGCTCGGCCTCACGCGCCCTGGAGCTGGTCGGCGAGCGCTGGAGCCTGTTGATCCTGCGCGACGCGATATTCGGCGGCTGCACGCGCTTTTCGCAATTCCAGAAGAGCCTGGGGATCGCCACCAACATCCTGGCCAAGCGCCTCGAGGATTTCGTCGAGGCCGGCCTGATGGACCGTCGCCCGGGTGCCGCCGGCGAGCAGGCCGAATACGTCCTGACCCGGAAGGGGCTGGAATTCAAAACGGTCATTATCGCGCTGACCGAGTGGGGCGACAAATGGGTGCGGCCCGGACCCATCGTCTACTGCGACCAATCCGACGGCAAGCCGGTCGAGGTGCAATTGCGTCGCGCCGGCAATGGCAAGCGGGCCGACTTCGCCGACGTCGTGGCGGCCCTACGCTAGGCACGGCGGCGGCTCCGGCCCGCAGCACGATCCAAGACGAAGCTGTTTCGCATCGTGCCATAATGCCCGCATATCTCACCTCCCGAGGTTGCATCTGTAGGCCGGGTCTGGTGGGTAGTTCGCGGGAGGAAACATGTCCGTCGGGCAGCGATCGACTTTGCGGCAACGTCTTTTTTGCGGGACCGCGGCACGCCTGATCGCGTGCGGTGAGAAACGCCAGATTGCGCTTGGGGCTGGTCCGCGTCAGCGGAAGCTTGGGCAGCTTGCGGCAACAGGCAAGACGCAACCATTCGGTGGCCGTCGAGGGCGTCGTGGACGATCCCACCCACGCCATTAGGTTCAATAAGAAGTGGGAGGGAATTTAAAAAGTGGTGCCCCTAGCCGGGATCGAACCAGCACTCCTTGCGGAACTCGATTTTGAGTCGAGCGCGTCTACCAATTCCGCCATAGGGGCTCAGGCCGGGCGGCCTGGATGGGCGCGGACTATACGGTTGGAGGCCTGTTCGTCAACTGGCCAATTCCCGAGAACCTATCTAGCCCAAGCCTAGGCTTTCGATTTCGTCGTTGGAGGCTTCGGTCCATAGTGGGCATCTCAGCCCGTTTGAACCCTTCTACCGCAACAGCGGCCACAGAATGCCGATGAATACCGACGCCCCATCCATGAGCCAATGCGCCGTCGCCAGCGGCAGGATGCGGCGCACGCGCAGGTACACGAGGGTGATGAATGTCGAATGCGCGATTGGTGCCAAGAGCCGGTAGAGCATGAAGTGTGGGTCGAACGTCAGCGGCATCACCGCATGCTGAAACGACCAGGAAAACGCTACGACGGCAACGGCAAATCCCGTGCTTCCCGACAAGACTTGGAAACGCGGCAGAAGATAGCCGTTATAGGTGGTCTGCTCCGTAATGCCCCAGACCAACGGAAAGATCAGCACCCCGTAGAGCGCAGGCAAGAGCGGCAAAGGTCCGTATATTTGCGGTGCGTCAGGGTTGCCATAGACCAACAGGCTGCTGGCGGTGATCCCAGCGTAGATGAAAACGAGGCTCGGGAGGATGAGCGCAACGCCCAACAACAGATCGCGCCCCAAGCGGTTGCGATCGAAACCGACCAAATCGAGCAACGTGATGCCCTCGCGCCGCGCAAGGCACCAAAGGAGTCCAAGGCAGCCCGCGTCGATCAAGCTGCCATACACCGGCAGCCAAGCCCCTGCGTCGCGCCAGGGCGTCGCCGAACCGTGCGCAGCGTACACGGCCGCAACCAGGCCCTGCGCGGCAACAGCGAAAGCCGACCGCGCGAACAACATCAGGGCGGGGCCGGACCATGTCAGCGCGCCGGCAGATCGCCGCTCGAGAATGGCGGCACGGGAGTTCGGGATTATGGCTTCGCTCATGATCGATGAAGTTGGGATCGGCTTCCGAACGTTATGGTGGAAACGAGTTCAGCCAAGTCCGGTTTCCGGAGTGAAAGCAGAATGTATCGAGCCGGCCATGAGCAAAACATCATCACCGAGGGCGGCTCACATCTCCTCGAGAGCGTCGGCAATATAGCCGCCGGTCTGAAGCTTCCACAGTCGGGCATAGAGCCCGTCGCGCTCCAGCAGCGCCGATGGTTTTCCCTCCTCGACGATGCGGCCTTTGTCGAGGACGACGATCCGGTCCATCCTGGCAATCGTCGACAGGCGATGGGCGATGGCGATCACAGTTTTGCCTCCATCAGAAGAGCGAGCTTGTCCTGGACCGCCGCCTCGGCCTCGCTGTCCAATGCGGACGTCGCCTCATCGAGAACCAGGATTGGCGCGTCCTTGAGCAACACCCGGGCGATCGCGACGCGCTGACGCTGGCCGCCGGAAAGTTTTACCCCGCGGTCGCCGACGAAAGCGTCGTAGCCGGTGCGGCCTTCGCCATCTCTGAGATCGGCGATGAAGCCGTCGGCCTCGGCCAGCATCGCGGCGCGCTCCAACGCCTCCGGCGGGGCATCGGGCCGGCCATAACGGATGTTGTCGCCGACGGAGCGATGCAGCAGTGAGACGTCCTGGGTGGCGACGCCGATGCTCTCCCGAAGGCTGGCCTGGGTCACGCTACGGAGATCCTGCCCATCGATCAGGATCGCGCCGCCCTTCAGCTCGAAGAACCTCAGGAGCAGGCTGACAAGGGTCGACTTGCCGGCCCCGGAGAGGCCGACGAGCCCGACCTTCTCGCCTGCGCGCACGGTGAGCGACAGGTCTTCGATCACCCGTTGCCCCTCGCGGTATTCGAACTGGATGTTCTTGAACTCGACTTCGCCGGCCGTGACCTCGAGCGGCTTGGCGGTCGGCGCGTCTTTTATGGTCGGCGGCGTCGTCACGACCGGCATTGCGTCGCGGATCGTGCCCACCGCCTGGAAAATCTGCTGGCCCATCTGCAGGAAGGCACGGGAGTTGGCATTGAGCCGCTGCACGATGGCGATCGAAGCGGCGAACTGACCAACCGTGACGAAGCCGGCGACAAATCCCCAGAGCCCTATGGCAACGTTGGTGAGAAAGAGGGCAACGTTGAGCAGGACGACGCCCATATCGGTCATCAGATAGATGCGCCTTTCGCGCTGCTGGGTCTCGATGGCATTTTCCATCACGGTCCGCATCGCGCCCGCCTCGCTGTCTTCCGCCGCAAACAGCTTGACCATCTGAATGTTGCTGTGGAGGTCGGTCATGGCGCCGACCACGAGGCTTCGCCCCCGCGCCGAGCGGCGCGACCGCTCGGAATATTGGGGTACCGCCACCACCGCAATGGCGATGTTGGCGGAGATCCAGAGGAAAACCGGAAGCGCAAGCGGCCAGGACAACGCGCCAAGCAGAACGAGCGAACCGACGAGTTGCACCAGAAACAGCGGTATTCTGTAGAAGGCCACGACGATCTGCTGCTGCACGGCGGATGCGACTTGCGAAATGCGCGACGCCACCTGACCTGCGAAGAGGTCGTGGAAGAAGGCAAGATCCTGACGTTCCACCGCCTTGTGGCCCTGCCACTGCATCGCCGCCGGCATGCATACGGCCACCGTCTGCGAGTTCAGCGCATTGCCCACGAAGATGAGCAACGGCAGCACGGGGAAAACCAGCACGCCGAGCACGACCAGCGTCGGCCAGTCCTCCTGCAGGAAAACCGCCGCGCCCTTCGCGCTCACCCCATCGACGACGAACGAGGCCCCCCAAATCGTCGCAAGGTTGATCCCCTCGACCGCCATCATCAGGACGGTAATGGCCGCAAGGGTGCCGCGGAACATCCGCGCAAAATGCAGGAGCAGTGCAAACGGCCCGCTCGCAGGCAGCGGCGCGGGTGGAATATCCAGCGGACGGATGAGCTTCTCAAAGGCGCGATAAATGAAATCAGACAACGACATGGCGGCGCAAAGGGCGAAGCAGGGAGAGAGGATGCGACAGGAATCGCCGGTATTTAAACACGGATCGTGTTCGGCCGGAAAACCCACGATGTAATTGGAAACTGCCTTGACGCACTTCAGGCAGGCAAGTGTTCGACGCCATGGCTTGCTCGTCAATCAACTGGCCAAATCCCGACATCTGGGCTCGCTCAAGCCTCAGCCTTTCGATTTCGTGAAGCAGCTGCCATTGTGCAGCGCGGAAAATCTTTCTAGACAGGCGGCGCATGTCATTGAAGCGCACCTTGTCCGACGAGGTTGATGCGGGGCGCTTCCAAGTCTTGTTTGTACATGTCGTGATCCCAAGACCGCTTCTGGTTTGGGCGTGCATTAGGAGTGCCGATGCTTCGCGGACTTTACGACTGGACCTTGTCGCTGGCGGCGAGCAAATCCGCCGAATGGTGGCTGGCCTTCATCGCCTTCGTCGAGAGCTCGGTGTTCCTGGTGCCGGCCGACGTCCTCTATCTGCCGATGGCGCTGTCGCGGCCGGATCGCGCCTATCGTTACGCGCTGGTCGCCACCGTCGCCTCGGTGCTGGGCGGCATCGCCGGCTGGTTCATCGGCCATTATGCCTATGATGCGGTGGCGCGGCCGATCCTCGAATTTTATGGCAAATATGACGAGTTCGAAGCGATGCGCGTCTCATCGGGTGTCGGCTTCATCATCCTGATGCTGGTCACCTCCGGCCTCGCCCATCTGCCGCCGATCAAGGTTGTGACGATCCTGTCGGGCGTCATCGGTGTTCCTTTGCTGCTGTTCATCGTGCTGGCAATCGTGGCGCGCGGTGCTCGCTTCCTGTTTCTCGCGTGGCTGTTGCGCCGCTATGGCGAGCCGATCCGCCACTTCATCGAAAAGCGCCTTGGCCAGATTGCAGGCGCCGCCGCCGCTGCCCTGATTTTGCTCTATATTGTCGTCAAATACGCCGTCTGAACGGCATCGAACCGAATGGACTGAGTCCGATGACAGCGACCGTGAATGCCGATACCGGACGCCAGCGGCTGCGCACCGCCCTGTTTCTCGCTGTCGCCATGGCCGCCACGGTCGGCTCGGCGCTGGCCTTCCAGTATCTCGGCGGCTACATCCCCTGCAAGCTCTGCCTCGAGCAGCGCACGCCTTACTACGTCGGCGTGCCCTTGATGCTGCTGGCGGTGCTTGCGTCGGCTCTTCACGCGCCAGCCTGGGTAAGCCGTGGCCTGCTGGCTATTGGCGGCCTGCTGATGCTCTACGGCGTCTATCTCGGCGTTTATCACTCCGGCGTCGAATGGGCGTGGTGGCCAGGCCCGACCGATTGCACCGCAGCCGCCGGGCCGGTGGACACCGGCGGCAAGGGCGTGCTCGATGCGCTCGACAAATTCGTCCCGCCCTCCTGCGACAAGGCGGCGCTCCGCATCCTCGGCCTGTCGCTGGCCGGCTGGAACGCCATCGCCAGCTTTGTCCTGACGGTCGTAGCCTTCCGCAGCGCCTTCGCCCGCGACTGAGCGGCACAACGCAGAGTTCGTCCAGAAATTCGTCAGGCCGGAGTGCATGACGTGGCTTTCGAGAACCGGAGCGGAGCGTACTAGTCTAAAGTACGTGAGCACCGGAAGCGCGGAAAGCTGCGTCAGGCGACCGGCATGGCGGATTTCTGCCGAACTCTATGGTTCGAGTTCGACATCCCAGTACAGATAATCCATCCAGCTTTCGTGTAGATGGTTGGGCGGGAACAGCCGGCCGTTATTATGCAAATCATGCACCGTCGGCTGGTAGGGCTTCTGCAGCGGCCACATCTTGGCGTGGGCCGGCATCATGCCGCCCTTCCTCAGATTGCAGGGCGAGCAGGCAGCGACGACATTCTCCCAGGTCGTGGCGCCGCCGCGATGGCGAGGAATGACATGGTCGAACGTCAGATCGTCCGGCGTGCCGCAATATTGGCATTGGAAACGGTCACGCAGGAAGACGTTGAAACGGGTAAACGCCGGATGCCTCGACGGCTTCACGTAAGCCTTCAGGCTGACGACGCTCGGCAGCTTCATCGAAAAGGTCGGTGAAGAGACGGCGTGTTCGTATTCGGCGACGATGTTCACCCTCTCGAGGAACACCGCCTTGATGGCATCCTGCCAGGACCAGAGCGACAGGGGGTAATAGCTGAGCGGACGGTAATCCGCATTCAGCACCAGCGCTGGAAGCCCATCCGGAGATACGGCAACCGTCACGTCGTTGACCTCCTTCACCCTAGAACCGGTCGACGCGGATACTGTAAGCCCGACATGACAGGGATGTGAAGCGGATTGTCGATCATGCCGGGTCTCAAAAACGCATGATTTCAATGCTTTTTTGCGGATTCAGGCCGGAGGCGCGGCATCCCTGCCCTTCAATTCGCGATAATAAGCCCAGAAAAGCCGCGATGCGACACCGCGCCACGGGCTCCATGATTCGGCAAGCCGGATCAGCATTTTCTCCGGCGGACGCGGGTCGATGCCGAGCGCATGGCCGACCGCGCTCTGCAATGCTACGTCGCGCGCCGGAAAGATATCTGGGTGTCCGGCGGCAAACAAAAGGTAGACTTCAGCCGTCCACGAGCCGATGCCCGGCACCTTGGTCATGGCCGCGATCGCCTCGCTTGCATCGAGCCGGCACAGGTGATCGAGGTCGAGTCCCTCGGCCACCGCCCGGGCGACGGCAACCAGGCCGCGCTGCTTGGGCCGCGACAGCCCGGCCTCGCGAAAGATCGCCTCGTCGGCGGCAAGTATCGCCTGCGGCGTCAGCGGATCGAGCAGTCTCGTCAGCCGGCCGAAGATGGCATCGGCGCTCGCGCGGGACACTTGTTGTGAAACGACGATCGAGGCAAGGCTCCTGAACCCCGGCTCCGACAGCCTGAGCGGCACCTCGCCGGCCATGCCGCGCACTTTTTCCAGGCGTGGGTCGAGCAAGCATAGCCTATCCAGCCCTTGCGCAATGTCGTCGAGACTGGCGATGCGTTGCATGTCTGCTTGTTCCAAAATCAAAAGTGCCGCACGCTTCGTCACGTGTCCCTCTGGACGCACGACGCCACCGGCGCAAAGTAGCAATTGGCGAAAGCGCCACACAACCCGATTGCCGCCGGACAATGACACTGCTGACATTCCGCTTCGCGCCGAGCCCGAACGGCGAACTGCATCTCGGCCATGCCTATTCGGCGCTGCTCAATCAGAAATTGGCAAAGGCGGCGGGCGGACGCCTGCTGCTGCGCGTCGAGGATATCGACACGACGCGCTGCACGCCGGAATTCGAGGCAGGCATTTTTCGCGACCTGAAATGGCTGGGGCTTGGCTGGGAGGAACCGGTGCGCCGCCAGTCCGAGCATTTTGCCGAATATCGGGCGATGCTCGAGCGGCTGATCAAGGAAGAACTTGTCTACCCGGCCTTCATGAGCAGAAGTGAGATCCGCGCCTTTATCGCCGACAGCGAGAAGCGTGGCCGCGACTGGCCGCGCGACCCGGACGGCGTGCCGCTCTATCCCGCCGCCGACAAGGCGTTGACGGCGAGCGAACGCGAGCGGCGCGTCGCCGAAAATGTGCCATTTGCCTGGCGGCTGGACGTCGATGCGGCAATAGCGCGCGCCGGCAAGGACCTGTCATGGGCCGAATACACGGACGAGACGCTCTCCGCGACGCGTCGTGTCGAAGCCCATCCGCAGGATTGGGGCGATGTGGTCGTGGCGCGCCGCGAAATCCCGACCAGTTATCACCTCGCCGTCACCATGGACGACGCGCTGCAGGGCGTCAGCCATGTCGTGCGCGGCCAGGACCTTTATTCCGCGACCAGCGTGCAGCGGCTGCTTCAGCAACTGCTTGGCCTGCCGCAGCCGGCCTATTTTCACCATCGCCTGATCCTCGGCCCGGACGGACGAAAACTGTCGAAGAGCCTTGGCGATACCGGCCTTGCCGCCCAGCGTAAGGCGGGCGCATCGCCCGCCGATCTCAAGTGGCTGGTCGGTCTCTAGACTAGACCGGTGAGCTCGCGGCCATCAACGGCGCTCCTTCAATTCAAATGACTCTATGGATCAACCGTTTGGTTTTGCTTGCCGGCCCGAACGGCATTAAGCAGTCGCCGCAGTCGATCCCTCACCCGAATTCATCGCGGCCTCCGGAAATGCACAGCCTCAAGCGGTTCATCCCCGCCTCTTTCGTCGTCCTGTGGGCGACCGGCTTCATCGGCGCGCGCTATGCCATGCCGTGGGCGGAGCCCTTTACGTTCCTGGCCGCGCGCTTTGTCCTGGCCGCAATCCTGCTTGTCGCTTTGATGGCCGCACTTGGTTCGAGCCGCGCCACCCGCGATGAGGCGCTGCACGCGACCGGTGCCGGCATCCTGATGCATGGCATCTATCTCGGCGGCGTGTTCTGGGCAATCCACCGGGGCATGCCCGCCGGACTTTCAGCCCTGATCGTCGGCCTGCAGCCGCTGATCACGGCAGTGCTCGCCGGCCGGCTTCTCGGCGAGGCCATCCTGCCGCGCCACTGGGCCGGTCTCGGCCTCGGGTTGATCGGCGTGGTGATCGTGCTTTGGCCGAAGCTCGGTGCGCTCGGCGGCGGCGTGACGGCCGAGACACTGGGCGCCTCGCTGGTCTCGGTACTCGGCATGAGCGCCGGCACCATCTGGCAGAAGCGCTTTGCTTCCGGCGGCGATCTGGTGGCTGCCACGTTCTGGCAATATGTCGGCGGCGCATCGGTGATGGCTCTGGCCTCGCTCGCCTTCGAGACCCGAACGGTCATCGTCAACGGCGAACTGATCTTCGCCATGGCCTGGCTCGTGCTGGTGCTGTCGATCGGAGCCATCTTCCTGTTGATGGTGATGATCCGCGACGGCGAAATGTCGAAGGTCGCCTCGCTGTTTTACCTCGTGCCGGCTGTCACCGCGGTCATCGCCTGGGCATTGTTCGGTGAGCACTTGAGCCCGCTCCAGATCGCCGGCATGGCGATCGCGACGCTCGGCGTCGGGCTGGCGACGGCTCAGCCGCCGACGCGGGCACGCGCCTCTAAATAGCGGCTGATCGCGGCGTTGAGCTCGCCACCGAGGATGAAGATCGCTGAGACGATATAGAGGAACACGACGGCGATCATGATCGAGGCGAGGCCGGCATAGGTCGTCACATAGGACGAGAAATGATCGAGATAGGCGGCGAAGATGGTCGACCCGATGAGCCAGCCGACCAGCGTGAAGATGATGCCAGGCACGATCGAAACGAGGCGGCGCTTGCCGGCCGGCAACCAGAAATGCACGGCGAACAGGCCGCCGATGATGACTACCGAGGCGATGACGTAACGCCACAGCGTGATCGTGCCCATATAGGGTTTTATCCATTCGAAATGCGACTCGGCCAGCCGTGCCAGCAATGGCGCGAAGACCAGCAGCACGCTGATCGCCAAAAACCCGGCCGTCGCGATCAGCACGAAGATGATACTCTGCACCCGCCGATAGATGATGCCGCGCGTTTCCGAGACACGATAGGCCCGGTTGAGCGAGGTGCGCAGCGCCTCGATGCCGTTCGAGGCGAAATATCCGGCAAGCACGATACCGTAGGTCAACAGGTCACTGCGCCGGACGGTAAGCACGTTGAGCACCTCGCGCGCGATCGGTTTGGCGATCTGCTCGGGCCATGTGTCGAACACAAGGTGCACGGCGGTGTCGGCGAAAGCCTGCGCGCCGAAAAAACTCGCCAGCGTCGTGGCGAAGATCAGGAAAGGAAAAAGCGCCATCAGCGCGGTGATCGCCAGATGGCTGGCCATTGCCCAGCCGTCGTCGGTGTTGAAATGGCCGAGCGCGTCGTAGAGGACGCGTTTGAGGGCTACGATCTTCCGCAACAAGAACCGCGTTCCCTTCGATTGTCCCGACGCCGCGAATATGGGAAGGGTTTGCGGTAAATGACAACCCTAGGCCAAACCACCATTCCTCCCGGAGAAGAGTTGCGCACCATCATTGTCACAGGTGCCTCTTCCGGTATAGGCGCCTATTGCGCCCATGCTCTTAAGAAGGAAGGCTGGCGGGTGTTCGCAACGGCCCGAAAGCCCGAAGATATCGCTGCGCTCGAGGCCGACGGCATCGAGGCCTTTTATCTGGACTACACCGAGTCCGGATCGATCGAGGCGCTGGTGGCGTCGGTGCTGGAACGGACCGACGGCCGGCTCGATGCGCTCTTCAACAATGGCGCCTACGGACAGCCCGGCGCCGTCGAGGACCTGCCGGTCGAGGCTTTACGGCAGCAGTTCGAGGCCAATGTCTTTGGCTGGCATGACCTCACTCGCCGTGTCGTACCGGTGATGCGCCGCCAAGGCCATGGTCGTCTCGTTCATTGCTCATCGATCCTCGGCCTGGCGCCGGTGCCTTTCCGCGGCGCCTACTCGGCATCGAAGCACGCTATCGAAGGGCTGATGCTGTCCCTCTACCAAGAACTCCTCGGCAGCGGAATCCATGTTTCGCTGATCGAGCCGGGGCCGGTGAAATCGAAGATCGCCAGCAACAGCCTTGCGTGGTTCCTGGCAAATATCGATCACGAGAAGTCCGTTCATCGTCTCGCCTATGCGGCGCAACTCAAACGGCTGCGGGCCGGCGGCAGCACATCGCGGCTGAAGCCCGGGCCGGAGGTGGTTTATTCCGCCTTGCATCATGCGCTTCTGTCGCGGCGCCCGCGCCCGCATTATGTGGTAACAGTGCCGGCCAGGATCGGCGCGATCCTTAAACGCATCCTGCCGCCATCGGTACTCTACCGTCTGCTCGCCAAACGCGCCTGAACGCAATCCAACTGGAACACACCATGGCAACCGTTTTCAACATCCTCGCCGTTCTCGTCATGGTCGCCGTGGTGATCGTGCTGATCCGCGGCCTCATCAACATGATGCGCGGCGGCTCCAGCATGACCTCCAACAAGCTGATGCAGACGCGCGTGCTCTTGCAGTTCGTGGCCTTGGTGCTGATCATGCTGGCGGTGTATTTCACCCGTAAGTGACGCAGCAGCCACCAGCCGGGAGGTAACCCGTGGTCAAGCTCAACAAGATCTACACCCGCACTGGCGACGATGGCACCACCGGTCTCGGCTCTGGCGAGCGGCGGCTGAAATCCGACCTTCGCATCGACGCCTACGGCACGGTCGACGAGGCCAATGCCTGCATCGGCATGGCCCGCATTCATACCGCGGCAGTAAATCCGGCGATCGATGCGATGCTCGGCCGCATCCAGAACGACCTTTTCGACCTCGGCGCCGATCTGGCAGTCCCCGATAATGGCAAGCCGCTCGACTACGAGCCGTTGCGCATCATCGCCTCGCAGACCGACCGCATCGAACAGGACATCGATCTCCTCAACAAGGACCTTGAGCCGCTCAAATCCTTCGTGCTCAACGGCGGTACGCCGGCAGCGGCTGCCCTTCACCTCGCCCGCACGGTGGCCCGCCGCGCCGAGCGCATCATGGTGGCGCTGTCGCAAGACCCGGACGAGCACGTCAACCGCGAGGCGATAAGATACATCAACCGTGTCTCGGACTTTCTGTTCGTCGCCGCACGCGCGGTCAATGACAATGGAAATGCCGACGTGCTATGGGTTCCCGGCAAGAACCGCTGAATCCGCCGGAAGCGGGAGAGGCCCGATGTTCATCCCGCTTTACGACACCAACCGGCTGCGGCACATCAAGCTGCAATATGTAACGATCAGCCTGATCGCGCTCAACGTGCTGATCTACTTTGTCACCACACTGGGCGGCGAGGATTTCGCCAACGCCGCGGTGCTGGGCCTCGGTTTCATCCCGTCGGTTGTGCATGACAGCGTCGAGCTCGCTCCGCAATTTGTCGTCATTCCGGAGAGCCTGAGCTATCTGACCTATTCCTTCCTGCACGCGGATATCTTCCACCTCGGCGGCAACATGCTGTTCCTGTGGGTGTTCGGCGACAATGTCGAGGATGCACTCGGCCATGTCCGCTACCTCGTCTTCTACCTGCTTTGCGCCATCGCCGGCGCTTTCTTCCAGGGTCTGGTTGCCTGGGATTCGCAGGTGCCGCTGATTGGCGCGTCGGGCGCCATCGCCGGTGTGGTCGCCGCCTATCTGATCCTTTATCCGCGGGTGAAGGTATGGGTGCTGGTTTTCGCGCGCATTCCGTTGCGCATCCCGGCCTTCATCCCGCTGATCCTGTGGATCCTGTTCCAGATCTTCATGTTCGCCCAGGGGGGCGAGGATCAGGTTTCCTGGGCCTGCCATATCGGCGGCATCATCGCTGGAGCCGTGCTGGTGCTTGTCTTGCGCAGCCGCGGCGTACCGCTACTCGCCGGCGCAGACGAGGAGCCGGCCGTGGTCGCCGGTCCGGTGCCCGTAGCCGTGGAGCCGGCGCCAAGCGACCCACAACCTGCGCAGCCGGCGCCGCGCTGGGGCCGAGGGACCGTTTCCGGTCCGGACTGAACCGATTTGAGTGCTTCGCCGAGGATCCGAGTGCGCCCCGGATATTGACGCGCGGGATCGCCGCAACTACGGAACAGCCACCCTACTGGCGTGGCGAAGACCAGAATTCCGTCCGGAATGTCGGCTTTCGACAACTCTGAAGAGGTGCACGCTGCTATAGCGCGCCCGACGAGCGTGAAGAGACTATCGTGAAAGAGGTGACAGGCAAATGAAGATCCTTGTGCCCGTGAAGCGGGTTGTGGATGCGAACGTCAAGGTCCGGGTGAAGGCGGACGGTTCGGCGGTGGAACTCGCCAACGTCAAGATGGCGATGAACCCGTTCGACGAGATCGCGGTCGAAGAGGCGATCCGGCTGAAGGAAGCTGGCAGGGCCGAAGAGATCATCGTCGTGTCGATCGGGCCGCAGCAGGCACAGGAGACCTTGCGCACGGCGCTCGCCATGGGCGCCGACCGCGCCATCCTGGTCAAGACCGACGAGCAGACTGAGCCGCTGGGCGTCGCCAAGGTGCTGAAGGGCGTCGTCGAGGCAGAACAGCCCGGCCTTGTCATTCTCGGCAAGCAGGCGATCGACGACGATTCCAACCAGACCGGCCAGATGCTGGCCGCACTTCTCGGCTGGGCGCAGGGCACCTTCGCCTCCAAGATCGTGCTCGACGGTGACAAGGCCACGGTGACGCGCGAGGTCGATGGCGGCCTGCAGACGCTGGAACTGAAGATGCCGGCGATCGTCACGGCCGATTTGCGGCTGAACCAGCCACGCTACGCGTCTCTGCCCAACATCATGAAGGCCAAGAAGAAGCCGCTCGACGAGAAGAGCCCTGCCGATTACGGCGCCGACGTCAAGCCACGGCTTAAAGTGATCAAGACCGAGGAGCCGGGCGGCCGCAAGGCGGGCGTCAAGGTCAAGAGCGTCGCCGAACTGGTAGACAAGCTGAAGAACGAAGCCGGCGTGCTCTAAGGAAATCCGATGAGGCCGGCCTGCAACGGCCGGTTTCTCCGCTTCCGGTGCTCACGTACTGAAGTACGCTCCGCTCCGGTTCTCGAAACCAACCGTTTTCGGCTCGGCCTGACCGGATTTCAGGAGCCTCGAAGACGAAAGTCAGGAAAACATCATGGCTATTCTTCTGATTGCCGAACACGACAACGCTGCGCTTTCCGACCAGACCGCCAAGGCGCTTTCGGCGGCGCTGCAGATCGGTTCGGACGTGCATGTGCTGGTTGCCGGCAAAGGTGCCAAGCCGGCAGCGGACGCCGCCGCCAAGCTCAAGGGCGTCACCAAGGTGCTGCTCGCCGACGCCGACGAACTGACCGAGCGTCTCGCCGAACCGCTGGCGGCACTCGTCGTTTCGCTTGCTGAGCCATACGAGACGATCATCGCGCCGGCGACCTCGTCGGGCAAGAACGTCGCGCCCCGCGTGGCGGCGCTGCTCGATGTCGCCCAGATATCTGAAATCATCGAAGTCGTGTCGTCCGACACCTTCAAGCGGCCGATCTATGCCGGCAACGCCATCCAGACGGTGCAGTCCAGTGACGCCAAGAAGGTCATCACGGTGCGTACCGCTTCCTTCCAGGCAGCGCCCGAGGGCGGTTCCGCGCCGGTCGAGACGGTCCAGGCGGCGGCCAATCCCGGCCTGTCGAGCTTTGTCGAGAACAAGCTCTCCGAGACCGACCGTCCAGAGCTGACCTCGGCCAAGATCATCATCTCGGGCGGCCGTGCGCTGGGCTCCTCCGAGAAGTTCCAGGAGGTCATCCTGCCGGTCGCCGACAAGCTCGGTGCGGCGGTTGGCGCATCTCGCGCCGCCGTCGATGCCGGCTATGCGCCGAACGACTGGCAGGTCGGCCAGACCGGCAAGGTGGTAGCGCCCGACCTTTATATTGCCGTCGGCATCTCCGGTGCCATCCAGCACCTTGCCGGCATGAAGGATTCGAAGGTGATCGTTGCCATCAACAAGGACGAGGAAGCGCCGATCTTCCAGGTCGCCGACTACGGTCTCGTCGGCGATCTCTTCGTCATTCTGCCGGAACTGCAAAAGGCGCTTTGACGCCTTCTGCCAAAGCGTATTAAATTCTGAGGGGTGGGGTAGACGAAGTCGCCCCGCCCTTTTAGTTTGCACTGCACAAAAAACGGGCCGCAAAGGCCTCGACGGGATCGGGTAATGAGCAAGATCGAGACGATCGGCATCATCGGCGCGGGCCAGATGGGTGGCGGCATCGCCCATGTGTCGGCGCTGGCGGGCTATAAGGTGCTGGTTTACGATATTTCGCCCGACCGCATCGAAAAGGGCATCGCTACGATCAGCGGCAACATGGCCCGTCAGGTCGGCTCCGGCAAACTCGAGGAAAAGCTGCGCAATGAGGCGATGGCGCGCATTTCGTCGGCACCGACCATGGCCGACCTTGCGGGCGCCGATCTGGTGATCGAAGCAGCGACCGAGGACGAGACGGTCAAGCGCAAGATCTATGCCCAGCTCTGCCCGCAGCTCAACCCCGAGGCCATCCTGGCGACGAACACGTCATCGATCTCGATCACACGGCTGGCTTCGCAGACCGACCGGCCGGAACGCTTCATCGGCATACATTTCATGAATCCGGTTCCGGTGATGAAGCTGGTCGAACTGGTGCGCGGCATCGCCACCGAGGACCAGACCTTCGAGGCGGCAAAAACCTATGTGAAGCAGCTCGACAAGACGATCACCGTCTCGGAGGATTTCCCGGCCTTCATCGTCAACCGCATCCTGCTGCCGATGATCAACGAGGCGATCTACACGCTCTATGAAGGTGTCGGCTCGGTCGACGCCATCGATACCGCCATGAAGCTCGGCGCCAACCATCCGATGGGGCCGCTGCAGCTTGCCGATTTCATCGGGCTCGATACCTGCCTGTCGATCATGCAGGTGCTGCATGACGGGCTGTCGGATTCGAAATACCGCCCCTGCCCGCTGCTGGTCAAATATGTCGAGGCCGGCTGGCTCGGCCGCAAGACCGGGCGCGGCTTCTACGACTATCGCGGCGAGCATCCCGTTCCGACACGCTGATCGCCTCGCTACCAGCGCACAAAAAGTCGTCCGCCGAGCGCCCCGAGCACGGCAAGGATGGCGACCGCGATCGTATACCAGGTGCCGACGAAAAGCGGCGAATCGTCGAAGCAATGCGCCGCATAGAAGGTCGCCGCCAGCCCGCCGGCAAGCAGGCCCGCGGCCGCACCGGCAAGCACCGGCCTTGTCGGCGCGCCATGGCGCAGCACCGCGAGAAAGACGGCAAGCGGGCCGATCCCGATCAACGGAATGAAGGTCAGGCAGATGACCATGTTCGTGCCGACCAGGCGCGTGCCCCAGTCGGACGCAGGCACGGCGAAGAGTTCGAGAATCACAGCCGCAATCACCAGCAGCGGCGCGGCGACCATCCAGCTCACCGCCCGGCCGGTCGATGCACCGGGCGTCGACAGCCCACGCACCAGGACAAAGGCGCTGGCGGCAAGAGCAATCGTGAAGACGAATTTGGACAGGAACCGCATCGTGTGCATGGCGATCGCAATGTCGGGGCGCGGGCCGATCGTCAGCCAGAAAACCGCGGCTGCGATCACGATGGCCGCGCCGGCGGCAAGCCACCAGGCGGTGCCTAGCGGCAGCGCCTTGCTGCGGGCATCGGCGTCGAGCGCCTTGATGAAATCTTCGGTCCTCATGTTATTCCCGCCCCGTCCTGAACCGTTTGGCAATGGCGGCAAGCCCGCGGTGCAGTGACACCCGCACAGCCGTCTCGCTGATGCCGAATTTGGCCGCGGTCTCACCGATTGACCGGCCTTCGACCGATACGGCCGAGACGACGGAACGCTGTGCCGGCGGCAGGCTGTCGAGCGCCCGGTTGACGTCGCGCTCGCTCACCGTCTCCGATTCCGGCACGGCAAAGGTCTCGGCGATTTCGTCGATCTCGATCTCGATCCGCCGACCGCGCCGCCGGAACGCATCGATCAGCTTGAAGCGGGCTATTGCATAGACCCAAGGCAGCACCGGCGCATCATGGCGCCAGGTGTGTCGTTTCACATGAATGGCCAGCAAGGTTTCCTGCACGACATCCTCGGGATCCACCCCGCCCTGCACGATCTTGCGCCGGGCAAAGCCACGAACGAGCGCGGCGATCCGGTGCAGAAAGTCGGCATAGGCCCTTTCGTCTCCGGCGATCGCGGCGCGCAGCAGCCGTGAAAGCTCGGCTTCGTCCTTGCCGCTCACAAGAGTTCACTCCCCGATATTCGCGTCTCGGCGCTGATTTGTTACGGGGCCGGCGAAATAATGTCCAAGGCAAATTAGCTGAGCATCACGAAAGTTTGCTCCTTTTGAGCGATTGAGTGGGTCAGCAATGTTGACTGCACCAGTCAGGTATTGGTAGGTGCAGCGTGCCAAGCCAAAGACCATCGAAATCGAGGACGACGCCATGAAATATGCTCTTTCCGCCCTTGCCGGTGCGACAGCACTTGCAATCAGCCTGATCGCCGGCCCGGCAATAGCAGAGGACGAGGGCATCGTCGTTTACAACGCCCAGCACGAAAACCTGACCAAGGCCTGGGCGGAGGGATTTACCAAGGAAACCGGCATCAAGGTTACCGTCCGCAATGGCGGCGACAGCGATTTCTCCAATCAGATCGTTGCGGAAGGCACCGCTTCGCCCGCCGATGTATTCCTGACGGAGAATTCGCCGGCCATGGCATTGGTCGAGGCGGCCGGCCTGTTCGCACCGGTCGACACCGAGACGCTGGCCCAGGTTCCGCAGGAGTACCAGCCGGCGAGCGGCAAATGGGTCGGCGTTGCCGCGCGCAGCACCGTCTTTGCCTACAACAAGACCAAGCTGAGCGCCGACCAGCTGCCCAAATCGCTGCTCGATCTCGCCGATCCGAGCTGGAAGGGCCGCTGGGCCGCTTCGCCCTCCGGCGCCGATTTCCAGGCGATCGTCAGCGCGCTTCTGCAGCTCAAGGGTGAGGCGGCGACGGCCGAATGGCTGAAGGCGATGAAGGAGAATTTTACCGCCTATAAGGGCAACAGCACGGTGATGAAGGCGGTCAATGCCGGCGAGGTCGAAGGCGGCGTGATCTATCACTATTACTACTACGGCGATCAGGCCAAGACCGGCGAGAACAGCAAGAACGTCGAGTTGCACTATTTCAAGCATCAGGATCCCGGTGCTTTCGTGTCGATTTCCGGCGGCGGCGTGCTGGCCTCGAGCAAGCACCCGAAGGAAGCGCAGGCTTTCCTGAAATGGGTCACCGGCAATGGCGGCCAGGACGTGCTGAAAACAGGCGATTCGTTCGAATACGCAGTCGGCAAGGGCGCCGAGTCCAATCCGAAGCTGGTGCCGCTGGCCGATCTGCAGGCGCCGAAAGTCGACCCGACGACGCTGAACTCGAAAAAGGTGACCGACCTGATGACGGCGGCCGGCTTGCTTTAGCCGGCGTTCGTCCTAAAAGGGCAACCGACTGCGCTCCTGTGGGAATTCGCTTTCCACAGGAGCGCTCTGTTTTCAAGATGGCATTTGCCTATGACCCCAAGCTACCCGCGAGATTATCCGCCGCCGATCGTTTCCGCCTCCGGGCGGAGCTGGCGCAACGTCTGATCTGATGCAATCCGCGATCGATCTCGCACGCCCAGGCTTGCCGGCCGACGCCACGGCCGTGCGGGCACGTCCTTGGTCGGTCCCATGGATTGCGTTGGCTGCCGTCTTTGTCTCGCTTTTCGCGCTGCTGCCGCTTGCCTTCATCGTCTGGGTGGCAGTGCAGACCGGCTGGGAAACGGTGGCGGCGCTGGTGTTCAGGCCGCGCGTCGGCGAACTTCTGGTCAACACCAGCCTGCTGGTGGTGTTGGCGGTGCCGATCTCGATCGTGCTGTCGGTCATGCTGGCCTGGCTGACCGAGCGCAGCGATCTGCCGGGTGCCCGCCTATGGGCCTGGCTGTCGGTGGCGCCGCTCGCCATTCCGGCCTTCGTCCACAGTTACGCCTGGGTCACCATGGTGCCCAGACTGCACGGCCTGTGGGCCGGCGTGCTTGTGTCGGTCATCGCCTATTTCCCCTTCCTTTATCTGCCGGTGGCGGCGGCATTGCGCCGGCTCGATCCCGCTCTCGAGGATGCAGCGGCAGCCCTTGGTCTCGGCCCGTGGCGTGTGTTCAGGCGCGTCGTGCTGCCGCAGCTCCGGCTCGCCATTTGCGGCGGCTCCCTGCTGGTCGGCCTGCATCTCCTGGCCGAATATGGGCTCTATGTCTTCATCCGCTTCGACACCTTCACCACCGCGATCGTCGACCAGTTCCAGTCGACCTTCAACGGTCCCGCCGCCAACATGCTGGCCGGCGTGCTGGTGACCTGCTGCCTTGTGCTGCTCGGGCTGGAGGTGCTGGTGCGCGGCGAGGAGCGCTATGCCCGCGTCGGTTCGGGTGCTGCGCGCCAGCAGCAGCGCACGGGCCTTGGGCGCGCCACCATTCCTTGCCTGCTGCTGCCTGCCATTACCACGCTGCTGGCGCTCGGCGTGCCGTTCGCCACTATCGGCCGCTGGCTCATGGCCGGCGGCGCCGATGTCTGGCGGCTCGACGAGATCGGCCTGGCGCTTGGCCAAACGCTGTTCCTAGCAATTGCCGGCGCGCTGCTCGCCAGCGTCGCGGCAATGCCGATGGCCTGGATTTCGATCCGCGCGCCGGGGCGGCTGCAACGCGTCCTGGAGGGCTGCAACTATATCGTCGGCGCCTTGCCCGGCGTTGTCATCGCCCTGGCGCTGGTCACCATCGCCGTGCGTATCGCCATGCCGCTCTACCAGACCCTGTTCACCATCCTGGTCGCCTATGCGCTGATGTTCCTGCCGCGCGCTCTGATTAGCCTCAGGGCGTCGATCGCACAGGCGCCGGTCGAGCTCGAACGCGCCGCCTCCAGCCTCGGCCGGTCGCCGCTCAAGGCGCTGTGGTCGACGACCATCCGCCTGTCGGCGCCGGGCGCCGCAGCCGGCATGGCGTTGGTCGCGCTGGGTATCATGAACGAATTGACCGCAACCCAGATGCTGGCGCCCAACGGCACCCGCACGCTGGCCATGGCGTTCTGGTCCTATAGCGGCGAGATCGACTATGCGTCGGCGGCGCCTTATGCCCTGATCATGGTGGCGATGTCGCTGCCTTTGACCTGGTTGCTCTATGTCCAGTCGAAGCGGATGGCCGGGCGATGAGCTTTCTCGAGCTGAGCGGCATCCACAAGCACTACGGGCCCGTCGCAGCACTTGCCGGCGTCGACCTCAGCGTGGCCAGCGGCAGCCGTACGGCAATCGTCGGGCCGTCCGGTTGCGGCAAGACCACCTTGCTGCGGCTGATCGCCGGCTTCGAGGCGCCGGACCAGGGCCGCATCGTGCTTGATGGCGAGGTGCTGGCCGATGGCGACACGGCCGTGCCGGCGCATCGCCGCGGCATCGGGCTGGTGGCGCAGGACGGCGCTCTATTCCCGCATCTGAGCATCGCCGCCAATATCGGCTTCGGCATGGGGCGTCACGAGGAAAAGCGCAGTGAGCGCATCGCCGAGCTCGCCTATGTCGTCGGGCTGGACAAAGGTATCCTGAAGCGCCGTCCGCACGAACTCTCCGGTGGCCAGCAGCAGCGCGTCGCGCTCGCCCGCGCCATGGCCATGAAGCCGCGGCTGATGCTGCTCGACGAGCCGTTCTCGGCGCTCGACACCGGCCTGCGCGCCTCGATGCGCAAGGCCGTGGCCGAGCTCCTTGAAACCGCCGGCATCACCACCATCCTGGTGACCCACGACCAGGCCGAGGCGCTGTCATTCGCCAGCCAGGTCGCGGTGATGCGCGACGGCAAATTCTCGCAGGTCGGCACGCCGCGCGAGCTCTATTTCAAGCCGAAGGACAGGATGGTCGCCGAGTTCCTTGGCGACGCCATCGTCCTGCCGGCAAGGATCGCCGATGGCTTCGCCATCTCGCCGCTCGGCCGCATCGCTGTCGACAGCTCGGAGCGGCGCGACGTCGCCCGCATCATGCTGCGGCCGGAGCAGGTGTTGCTGAAACGCACATCGCGTGAAGGCATGTCCGGCACGCCGGACATGCTGTTCGGCGAGGTGACGGATTCGGAGTTCGCCGGCTCGATGTGCACCATCGCGGTGCGTCTGTTGAACAGCCCCGATCCGCCCGACGCCGCCGCCATCGGCAATACGCCGTTGATCCTGCGCAAGCCGGGCATGGACGCGCCGGCGATCGGCGAGATCGTCCGGCTGACCGTGTCGGGCAAGGCGCATGTGTTTGCATGAACGGTTTTGCGCAAGGCCGACTTCAATCGACCCGTTTGCCCGCCTGATCGAACCAATGCAGCTTTTCGGACCTGGCCACGACGCGCAATTGGTCGCCTGGCTTGGCGCTGGCGCGGCCTGAGACGCGCACCACGATGCGGCTGCCGGCTGCCACGCAATGGAGAAAGCTTTCGGCACCGACCGGTTCGACCGCTTCCACTGTTGCCGGCAGCGCGAGCGCGCCGGCCGGCGCCTCTGCCGCGAAGGTGATGTCGGCGTCCTCCGGACGAAAGCCTAGTGTCACTGCCTTGCCCTGTCGAGGCGCCAAGCCAATCACAGTACCGTCCGCCAATACCGAGCTTGGGGAGGCCCCTGTGAGCGCCAGCAGATTCATCGGCGGTGAGCCTATGAACGAAGCGACGAAGGTCGAGGCCGGTTTCTCGTACACATCAAGCGGCGCGCCGGTCTGCTCGACCAGGCCGGCGTTCATGACGACGAGGATGTCGGCCAGCGTCATCGCCTCAAGTTGGTCGTGCGTGACATAAACCGAGGTGACGCCAAGCGAGCGCTGCAGATTCTTGATCTCGATGCGCATCTGCCCGCGCAATTTCGCATCGAGGTTGGACAGCGGTTCGTCGAACAGGAAGACCTTCGGGTTGCGCACGATGGCGCGACCCATGGCGACGCGCTGGCGCTGACCGCCGGAAAGCTCGCGCGGGCGCCGGTCGAGCAGCGCCGAAAGCTCCAGCACCTTGGCAGTCGAGCGTACCCTGCTGTCGATCTCGTCATTCGGCGTGCCGCGGTTGCGCAGGCCATAGGCCATGTTGTCATAGACCTTCATATGTGGGTAGAGCGCGTAGTTCTGGAACACCATGGCGATGTCGCGCTCGGTCGGGCCAATGGCGTTGACCACCTTGCCGTCGATGGCGACTGTACCGGCAGAAATCGTCTCCAGCCCGGCGATCATCCTCAGCAGCGTAGACTTGCCGCAGCCGGAGGGGCCGACCAGCACGCAAAGCTCCTTGTCGGGAATGGCGATGGAAACGCCCTTCACGGCCTCGACGCCGCTGGGATAGATTTTCCTGACATCCTTCAGATCCACGGTCGCCATCGGCTTCTCACTTTTCGGATTCGACCAGACCGCGCACGAACCAGCGTTGCATCAGCACGACCACCAGGATCGGCGGCACGATGGCCAGCATTGCCGTGACCATCACCAGGTGCCATTGGGTGTCGGCATCGGCGAAGGAAACCATCTTTCTCAGCGCGATGACGATGGTGTTCATGTCGTTGCTGTTGGTAACGAGCAGCGGCCAAAGATACTGCGTCCAGCCATAGATGAAGAGGATCACGAACAGCGCGGCGATGTTTGTCCGCGACAGCGGCACCAGAATATCGAAAAAGAAGCGCCATGGCCCGGCACCGTCGACACGCGCCGCCTCGACCAATTCGCCCGGTATGGTCATGAAGAACTGGCGAAACAGCAGCGTTGCGGTGGCCGAGGCGATCAGCGGGACGATCAGGCCGGCATAGGTGTCGATCATGCCGAGATCGACCATCACCTTGTAGGTCGGCAGGATGCGCACCTCGACTGGAAGCATCAAGGTGATGAAGATCAGCCAGAAGAAGGTCATGCGCAGCGGAAAGCGAAAGAACACGATCGCGTAGGCCGACAGGATCGAGATGAAGATCTTTCCCACCGCAACGCCGAGCGCCATGATCGTGGTGTTGAGGAGCAGCCTGCCGACGCTGACCCCGCCGATACGACCGATGCCGCCGAACAGCGCCTCGCTGTAATTGTTCCATAGCTGGCCGCCGGGCAAGAGCGGCAGGGGCGGCCTGAGGATCGTTTGCAGCGTGTGCGTCGAGGCAACGAAGGTGTAGTAGATCGGAAAAGCCACGATCGATATGCCGAGGATGAGCACGGCATGGGCGATGAAGGTGCGGAGCGGGGACTGGCCGATCATCGCTGCCCTCAGCCGTAATGGACTTTGCGTTCCACATAGCGGAACTGGATCGCTGTGAGCGCAATGACGATGGCCATCAGGATGACCGACTGCGCCGCCGAATCGCCCAGGATCAGATTGACGAAGCCGTCATTGTAGACCTTGTAGACCAGCGTCTCGGTCGTCTTGCCCGGCCCGCCGCCGGTGACGGCATGAACGATGCCGAACGTGTCGAACAGGGCATAGACGGTGTTGACGACCAGCAGGAAAAAGGTTGTCGGCGCAAGCAGCGGGAAGACGATGGTCCAGAAGCGCTTGGTTTCGCCGGCGCCGTCCATGGCCGCCGCTTCGATCAGCGTTTTCGGCACCGCCTGCAGGCCGGCGACGAAGAACAGGAAGTTGTAGCTGATCTGCTTCCAGGCAGCAGCCGACACCAGCAGGATCATGGCGTGGGTGCCGTTGAGTAGCGGGTCCCATACGATGCCGAGGCTTCTCAGCAAATAGGCCAACGAGCCGATCGAGGGATTGAACAGGAAAAGCCAAAGCATGCCGGCAATCGCCGGCGCCACGGCGTAAGGCCATATCAACAGTGTGCGGTAGAGGCCTTTGCCGCGCACGGCCTTCTCGGCCATGACCGCGAGCAGCAGGGCGACAACCATGGCAACGATCGCGGTCGCAAGAGAGAACACTACGGTGACCTTGATCGAGTTGAGGTAGGCCGGATCGGCCAGCACCTTCCGGAAATTGGCAAACCAGACGAACCTGCTCTTCAGCCCGAACGGGTCTTGCCTGAGCATCGACTGGTAAAGCGCCTGACCGGCCGGCCAGTAGAAGAAAACCAGGGTGATGGCGAGTTGTGGCGCCACCAGCAGGTAGGGCAGGATCTTGTTGGGAAAGACGACGCGTGGAGACAGGCTGATTTCCCTCGCTATCCAGGTATCGCCCACGCGAGCCCGCGTGGGCGATATTCCAACCGACTAACCGAGATAATCCCGTCAGTTCTCCAGCGATTCCTTGATCGCGACGTTGCCGCGCGCGACGGCATTGTCGAGCGCCTGCTGAGCGGTTTGCTGGCCAGCCAGCATCTTCTCCAACTCCTCATTCTGGATATCACGCACCTGCGGCAGATTCGGCAGGCGCACGCCCTTCGAGTTGTCGGTCGGCGCCTTGCCTGTCATCTGCAGGATGGGTGTCTCGCGGCCGGGGTTTTTGTCATAGAAGCCTGATTTCTTGGTCGCCTCGTATGCGGCGAGCGTCACAGGCAGGTATCCCGACTTCTGGTGCAGATATTCCTGCACATCGGTCTTGGACAGATAGGCAAAGAAGGCCGCGACGCCCTTGTATTCCTCGTCCGACTTGTTGCCGAACACCCACAGGCTGGCACCGCCCGGCGTCGTGTTCTGCGGGGCACCCTTGGCGTCACTGTCGTAAGGAAGCTGGCCGATGCCATAGTTCATGCCGGACTTGACGATATCGCCGAGGCCGCCCGACGATTCGGTGAAGATGCCGCATTCGCCGGCGAGGAATATCTGCTTGGCTTCGGAGGTGCGTCCGCCATATTTGAACGTGCCGTCCTTGGCCAGGTCAGCGAGCGCCTGGAAGTGGTTGACGAAAATCGGCGCATTGATCTTGAGTTCGACATCACCGCCGGCGAGGCCATTCTGCTGGGTAGCCCAAGGTACGTCATTCCACGCTGCGAAATTCTCCAGATGGATCCAGGTCAGCCAGGTCGAGGTATAGCCGCAAGGGGCGGCGCCACTCGTCTTGATCTTCTTGGCAGCTTCCCACACCTCGTTCCACGTCTTGGGCGGATTGTTCACGTCGAGGCCCGCCTTCTGGAAGATGTCCTTGTTGTAGTAGAGGATCGGCGAGGAAGAGTTGTAGGGGAACGATAGCATGGTGCCGTCCGGCTTCGAATAATAGCCGACGATGCCGGGCAGATACTGGCTCTTGTCGAAAGTCATCCCGGCGCCGGTCATCACATCGGCCACCGGCTTTATCGCACCCTCGGCCGCCATCATCACGCCGGTGCCGACGTCGAACACCTGGAGGATATCGGGCGCCTGTCCGGCGCGGAAGGCAGCGATGCCCGCATTCAGCGTCTCCGGATAGGTGCCCTTGAACACCGGAACGAGCTCATAGTCGCTCTGGCTTGCGTTGAAATCCTTGGAGATCTTGTCGACGACCTCGGCGTTGGCGCCGGTCATGGCGTGCCACCAGCTGATCTGCGTGACGGCGAAGGCGGAGGTGGTGGAAAGCAGGGTCAAGGTGGCGGCAACACCGGCAGCGAAGCCGAAGAACTTCATGTTTCATCTCCCGTTTGTCATTGGCGAAAGGGGCGCTTCCGCAAAGCCAATATGTGGCGCTGATGACAATCGGACAACGGTTTTGTTGCGGATCAATGAACATCGTTTCCGACTGAAGTGCGCTCGCTACCGAAAGCGCGGCGTCAGGGGACTGCACCACCGCCCCTCTCGGCAGAGCGGCATACATCTGTCTGGTTTCCCCCGAAAAGACCCGCCTCATGACCCGCGGGTTAACCATTCGTTAAAATCTCCAAGGGCTAATCAGTCACACCTCCCCTGTTTTTTGGCAGACCGAGTGAACCCAGGATGCTGACGGTCTATAACTGTATTGTAAGTCAGCACGACCTGAGACTGGTCGCACTTGCCGCCCTCGTCTGCGGCATTTCTTGCTTCTCAGCAGTTAATCTCCTTAAGCATGTCGGCCGATCGACCGACCGAAATCGGCTTGTCTGGCTGATGATCGCCGCAACTGCGACCGGGTTCGGCATATGGGCGACGCATTTCATCGCCATGACTGCGTTTACGCCGGGAATACCTAACGCATACAATCCGGGATTATCCGCCTTTTCGCTTGCCGCCGCCGTCATCCTGACCGCGCTTGGGATGTGGGTTGCCACCTTGCGCCGCGGCATCGACCATTTCCTCGTCGGCGGCGCCATTCTCGGTGGCGCCATCGCGACGATGCACTACATCGGCATGGCGGCATTCGAGGTGGAAGGCCGGATCGTGTGGAACCTGCCCCTTGTCGCGATATCGCTTCTGGCCGGCGGGACGCTCGCGGCACTGGCGCTTCTTGTCGTCTTGCGTCGCCCGTCAGCGCTCGCCACTCTCGGCGGCGCCGCGCTTTTGACGCTGGCCATTTGCAGCTTGCATTTCATCGCAATGGCCGCAGTGTCGATCTTTCCGGATTCCTCGATTGAAATATCCGAACATTCCATCGAGCCCATTTCCCAGGCCTTTGCCGCAGCGGTCGCCAGTCTGGTAATCCTTGTGCTGTCAGGTGCCGCGCTGTGGATCGATCTGCGCATTCGCCACCAGAAGCTCGAGGCCGATCGCATGCACGATCTCGCCAATGCGGCGGTGGAAGGTCTGATCGTTTGCGATGGCACCCGCATCGTCAGCGCCAATGACAGTATGGCGAAGCTGACCGGCACCGCGACAGCCACCCTGAACACGATGCAACTCGGCGAGCTTTTCGACGGACAGAGCGCAGCCGATATGTCCGGCTTCGGCGAACAGGCGCAGGAAGCGAAATTAAGGGGCAGCGACGGCGCGAGAATTCCTGTCGAGCTGATCGCCAGGAAGATCACGTACTGCGGCAGGCCTCATACGGTGCTTGCCGTTCGCGACATCCGGGAGCGCAAGAAGGCGGAAGAAGAGATCCTCCGCCTCGCACATTTCGATCCGCTTACCGGGCTTGCCAATCGCCGGAGCTTTTCTTCCCGGCTCGAAGCGGAAATCGCTTCGATGGGTCGTGGCGGCAAGGATGGGTATCTGGCGCTCCTGCTGCTTGACCTCGACCGGTTCAAGCAGGTCAACGACCTCTACGGCCACAGCGCCGGTGACGCGATGCTGCAGAAGCTGGCGCACTGCATTTCTGGCATCCCGCGCCACGGACAGATGCTCGCGCGTCTCGGCGGCGACGAATTTGCCATCATAGCTCCGAACCTGCCCGACCCCCTGGCCGCAGGCCGCATAGCCGAGGACGTGCTGGCGGCGATCCGGGAGGAAAACAGGATTTCAGTTGGCTCCGGCCTTGTCTCGGCCAGCATCGGCATCGCCTTCTTTCCGCTGGATGCCGAAGACCAGGCCGGCCTGATCAGCCATGCCGACACGGCACTCCATCGCGCCAAAACCGAAGGCAGGGACACTTACCGGTTTTTCGAGGTAGCCATGGGCACCGCGGCCCGCGACAAGCGCGTGATGGAGCATGAATTGCGCCAGGCGATCGCCCGCAAGGAGTTCCATCTCGTCTACCAGCCGCAGAGGGAAATCCGCAGCGGCAAGATGATCGGCTTCGAAGCCCTGGTCCGTTGGCAGCATCCGGAGCGGGGTGATATTTCCCCGGCCGTTTTCATCCCAGTGGCAGAGGACAGTGGCGCTATCGCGCAGATCGGCGACTGGGTGCTGACGACGGCCTGCAACGATGCTGTTCGTTGGACAAACCCGCTGATGGTCGCCGTCAATGTCTCCGCCGTGCAGCTTCACAATCCGAATTTCAGCCGCAAGGTGCACGACGCACTAGCGAGATCCGGCCTGACACCCGGCCGGCTCGAACTGGAGATCACCGAAACGGCTTTGGTGAAGGACATGCCGCGCGCATTGGCAACCTTGAGGCAGGTCAAGGCGCTTGGCGTGCATGTGGCCATGGACGATTTTGGCACCGGCTATTCTTCGCTGTCCAACCTTAGCGCCTTTCCCTTCGACAAGATCAAGATCGACGGGTCGTTCATCAAATCGGTCGATAAGAACGGCCAGTTCGCGGCGATCGTCCGCGCGGTGCTGGGGCTTGGACGCGGCCTCGGCCTGCCGGTCCTGGCAGAAGGCATCGAGACGCCGGGTGAATTGCAGTTCCTGGACGCCGAGGCTTGCGAGATCGGGCAAGGCTACTACCTCGGCAAACCGGCTCCGATCGAGACATTCGGGGAACTGACGGGCGTGGCCGCTCCGGCAATCCGCACCGCCAGCCGACGCGGCGCAAGCATTGCCGTGCTCAAGCCGCGCCTGCGCACGGTCTGAGCCTATCCCGGCTGAAGCGCCGCCTCGACCAGACGCTTGGCATCCGGCCCCGACCATTCGGCCGGGCCATTCATATGGGCGATCAGGCAGCCTTGCCCATCGATCAGCATGGTGACCGGCAGACCGAGCGCCAGGCCGCGCGTCTTGACGTCGTTGAACAGCGCCATCGTGGCATCGCGATAGTAGCCGAGCGACTTGACGCCGGTGTCCTTCAGGAACTTCTTCGGTTTGGCATCGTCGCCGGCATCGATGTTGACGGCAACAACCTGAAACGCATCGCTGCCCATCTCCTTCTGCAGCGCATCGAGCGCCGGCATTTCGGCGCGGCAAGGTGCGCACCATGTCGCCCACAGATTGAGCAGCACCGTCTTGCCGGCATGATCGGCGATCGTCGTCGGCTTGCCGTCGGGGCCGTTGAAGGCAAGGCTTTTCAGCGATTGCGGCGGATCCGCCGGCAAAAGCGCGGCAACCTGGCCGGTGGCAGCGGCGGCGATCTTCTTGGCACGGTCGGTCTTGGCGGCGCAGGCGACGTCGTCCTTGCCGCCGCCGGCGGCCACTTGCGCGGGCGCCTTGTTGCCAGAACTGCTTTCCCTGACATATACCGCGACCGCGCCGGCCAGCACGCCCGCAACCAAAGCGGCGAGGATGAGACGCAAAGCCGGGAAAAATCTATTGCCGTCTGCCATTTTTGAAAAACTGCTCCGGAGCACGGGTTATAGCGATGAACGAAAAGAAGGCCAGCAACCAGATGTGGGGCGGACGTTTTGCCTCGGGTCCGGCCGCAATCATGGAAGCGATCAACGCGTCGATCTCGTTCGACCGCAAACTCTATGCGCAGGATATTCGCGGCTCGATCGCCCATAGCCAGATGCTGGCGCAAACGGGCATTATTTCGGCGGCCGATCAAGAAAAAATCGCTCACGGGCTGAACACGATCCTCGCAGAGATCGAGGCCGGCACCTTCGAGTTCTCGACCAGGCTGGAAGACATCCACATGAATGTCGAGGCCCGTCTGGCCGATTTGATCGGCCCCGCCGCCGGCCGCCTGCATACCGCCCGCTCGCGCAACGACCAGGTGGCGGTCGACCTCAGGCTGTGGGTCAAGGACGAATGCTTTCGTGTCGCCGAGGCGCTGAAGGGCCTGATCACGGCGTTCCTGGATCGGGCCGAGGAGCATGCGGCAACGGTGATGCCGGGCTTCACCCACATGCAGGCGGCGCAGCCGGTGACCTTCGGCCACCACTGCATGGCTTATGTCGAGATGTTTGCACGCGACCTGTCTCGCGTCCGCGATGCGATTGAGCGGATGGATGAAAGCCCGCTCGGCGCCGCCGCCCTTGCCGGCACCAGCTTTTCCATCGACCGGCACCAGACGGCGAAGGCGCTTGGCTTTCGCGAGCCGATGCGCAATTCGCTCGACAGTGTTTCGGACCGCGATTTCGCGCTCGAGTTCCTGGGCTTGGCGGCGATCTGCGCGACGCATCTGTCGCGGCTGGCCGAAGAGATCATCATCTGGTCGACGCCGCAATTCGGCTTCGTCAGGCTGTCGGATAGTTTCTCGACGGGTTCGTCGATCATGCCGCAGAAGAAGAATCCCGACGCTGCCGAACTGGTGCGCGGCAAGACCGGCCGCGTCACCGGGCATCTCGTCGGCCTGCTGACGGTGATGAAGGGCATGCCGCTGACCTATGGCAAGGACATGCAGGAAGACAAGGAATCCGTCTTCGACGCGGCCGAGACGCTCGACCTGATGCTGGCGGCAATGACTGGCATGGTGCGCGATATGACGGTGAACACTGCCGCGATGAAAAATGCGGCCGGCGCCGGCTATTCGACTGCGACCGATCTCGCCGACTGGCTGGTGCGCACGCTCGGCCTGCCGTTCCGCGAGGCGCACCATCTCACTGGCCGGGCGGTGGCGCTGGCCGAGGACAGGAAGATCGGGCTCGACAGGCTTTCGCTGGAGGATCTGCAGTCCATTCACCCCGGTATCAGCGCCGACGTGTTTTCGGTTCTTGCCGTGCAGAATTCTGTAAAGAGCCGCACGAGCTTCGGCGGCACCGCGCCGTCCGAGGTGCGCAAGCAGATCCGCTACTGGAAAAAGCGGCTCGCCAAGGCGTAAGACGCGGGGTGCAATGGCCGCAAAACTCGGCTAGAAGCGGCTGCGGGCAACAGTTTCGGACGGATGGCACGATGACCGGAAGCAGGATTTTGGTGACGCTGACGCTGCTGGCGGCAATGGCCACCGTAGCGGCCTGCGGCAGGAAGGCTGCGCTCGACACGCCGTACGCGGCAGCCGTGCAGGCCCGCAAGGACGCCGAGAAGGCCAAGCAACCTTTGCCGCCGGAGCCGGAAAAACCTGTCGAGGACAAGAAATTCATCCTCGACCCGCTGCTCTGATTTCGGACCAATCTCGTGAACCATTTCGACTACCGCGACGGCGCGCTGCATGCCGAGGACGTGGCGATATCAGACATCGCCGCCAGCGTCGGCACGCCGTTCTACTGTTATTCAACGGCGACGCTGACCAGGCATTTTCGCGTCTTCACCGAGGCCTTTGCCGGGCTCGATGCTCTCGTCTGCTATGCCATGAAGGCGAATTCCAACCAGGCCGTGCTGAGGGTGCTGGCAAGGCTCGGCGCCGGCGCCGACGTGGTCTCGGAGGGCGAATTGCGCCGCGCTTTGACGGCCGGCATCCCGGCAAGCAAGATCCTGTTTTCGGGCGTCGGCAAGACCGCTCGCGAAATGGATTTTGCGCTCTCGGCCGGCATTCTCTGTTTCAACGTCGAATCCGAACCGGAGCTGGAGCTGCTGTCGGCCCGCGCCACCGCGCTGGGCAAGATCGCGCCGATCTCGCTGCGCATCAATCCGGATGTCGACGCCAGGACGCACAAGAAGATTTCGACTGGGAAGGCCGAGAACAAGTTCGGCATTCCGTGGCAGCATGCGCGGAAGGTCTATGCGCGCGCGGCTGAGCTGCCGGGCATCAAGGTCACCGGCATAGACACCCATATCGGCAGCCAGATCACCGAATTGCAGCCCTTCGACGACGCCTTTGCGCTGCTGGTGGAGCTGGTCGGCGCCTTGCGCTCCGACGGTCATGCCATCGAGCACATCGATGTCGGCGGCGGCCTTGGCATTCCCTACCGCGTCGACAACAACCCGCCGCCTTTGCCCGATGCCTATGCCCAGATCGTCAGGAAGCATGTTGCCAAACTTGGGCTGAAAGTGACGTTCGAGCCAGGCCGGCTGATCGTCGGCAATGCCGGCATCCTGGTCTCGCAGGTGATCTTCGTGAAGGAGGGCGACGCCAAGAACTTCCTCGTCGTAGACGCCGCGATGAACGACCTGATCCGGCCGACGCTTTACGACGCTTTCCACGACATCAGGCCGGTGGCGCAGCAGCCGGCCGCTGCACCACGCATGAAGGTCGACGTCGTTGGCCCGGTTTGTGAGACCGGCGACTATCTCGGGCTCGACCGTGACCTGCCCCGGCTGAAATCCGGCGACCTGATCGCTGTCTCCACCGCCGGCGCATATGGCGCCGTTCAGGCCGGCACCTACAATACCAGGCTGCTGGTACCGGAAGTGCTGGTCGACGGCGACCGCTTCCACGTTGTGCGCCCGCGCCAGACCTATGACGAGCTGATCGGACTGGACTCGGTGCCGGACTGGTTGGAGTAGAACTCTGCAGCTACAGCCGGTGCTGAATGAGCGCCCTGGTCTCGGCGATTCTGTCCTCATTCCGGCGATAGAATATCCACTGCTTGATGCGCTTGCTGCGCAAAAGCCCTGCCTGGGTGAGCACGCGCATATGCTCGCTGAGCGTTGCCTGGGTGATCCCCAGCTTTTCCGCGATCAGCAGCGCGCAGACGCCGTCCTCGACCAGATCGCCGTCCGTCTGCGACGGAAAATGCGCTCGCGGGTCCTTCAGCCAATCGAGGATCTGCAGCCTGCGCTCGTTGGCGATTGCTTTGAAGACATCGATCTCTTGCATTTAGGCACTTTGCCAAGTTACTAAGTTATGTCAACTCTGAATGTCAACTCTGGGAGTGAAACCATGCTGCACGGCCACACGATCACACGCGAGCGCATTGCGGCGATAGAACCCCGCATCCGGCCCTTCGTGCGCCACACGCCGGTGCTGCGCGTCGACATGGCAGATTTCGGCCGCCCGCCTCTGCCTGTCGACCTGAAGCTTGAGTGCTTGCAGCATTCCGGCTCGTTCAAGGTACGTGGTGCGTTCACCAATCTCCTCGAACGGCCGGTTCCTGCGGCCGGCGTCGGCGCCGCATCGGGCGGCAACCACGGTGCCGCCGTCGCCTATGCCGCCATGCGGCTCGGCCACAAGGCGACCATCTTTGTTCCCGAAGTGAGCCCGCAGGCCAAGCTGGACCGCATCCGCGGCTACGGCGCCGAGCTGATCGTCGGCGGCGCCCGTTATGCCGAGGCGCTGGCCGCCAGCGAGAGCTTCGCCGAAAAATCCGGCGCGCTGCAGATCCACGCCTTCAACCAGGAGGAGACGCTGGTCGGGCAAGGCACGCTCGGCCTCGAGATCGAGGCCGACCTGCCGAAGCTCGACACCCTGCTGGTCGCCGTCGGCGGCGGCGGGCTGATCGGCGGCATCGCCGCCTGGTTTTCCGGCCGCATCAGGATAATCGCGGTCGAGCCGGAGGGTGCGCCGACGCTTCATCGCGCCTTCGAGGCGGGCCGACCCGTCGACGCGCCGGCTGAGGGCATCGCCGCCGATTCGCTCGCGCCAAAGCGTGTCGGCGAAATGATGTTTCCTATCGCCGAGGCATTCGTCGAGCGCTCGATCCTGGTCGGCGACGACGACATTATCGCCGCCCAGGCGGCGCTGTGGGACCGCGTGCGAATCATCTCCGAGCCGGGCGGTGCGGCCGCCTTCGCGGCGCTCCTGTCCGGCCGCTACGCACCGGCTGCAGGCGAGCGCGTTGCCGTACTGGTCTGCGGCGCAAACGCCAATCCGGCGAAATTCTGACAATATCCGGGGCATTATTGTTCACGTTTTGGGGAACCGCCTCGCCTTCGCCGTGTTTGTTGGTATCCTTAGGGAGATGTGCATCCGCTTGGACGCACGAAGTACGCGCTAAGATTTTAGGTCTTCGCATCGTGCTTCCCGAAAATCGACTTTTCGGGCCCATGCGATAGACTCGTGAGGCCTGGGCTATCCCGCCCGGCCAGGAAGGGCCGATGACACAACGACCCATTTTCACC
Organism: Mesorhizobium sp. M0296; assembly: GCF_040321675.1. Taxonomy (NCBI): domain Bacteria; kingdom Pseudomonadati; phylum Pseudomonadota; class Alphaproteobacteria; order Hyphomicrobiales; family Phyllobacteriaceae; genus Mesorhizobium; species Mesorhizobium sp. M0296. The sequence continues at coordinate 97,142 of NZ_JAMYRZ010000001.1, read as the reverse complement.
AGCGATCGCAGTCTGGCCAGGCGCCTTGCCTTGAGCCGGCTGGGGACGCAGGTCTCGATAATCGTCGAACGCGGCTGGCCATTGCTGCTGCCACTGATCATCGTCGCCAGCCTGTTCCTCAGCATTTCGTGGCTCGGCCTGTTCCCATTTTTGCCCGATCTGGCGCGGATCGGTCTTATCACGGCATTCGGTGTCGCAGCGCTTGCCGCACTCTATCCACTGCGTTTCTTCCGCACGCCATCCAGTGCCGAGGTCGACCGCCGCATCGAGGCGGCCAACCGATTGCTGCACAGCCCGGTGCAGGTCCAGACCGATCGCCCGAGCGGCAAGGAAAGCATTTTTTCGCAAGCCCTGTGGCGCGAGCATCAGCGGCGCATGGCGGACCGGCTGGGCGAGCTTGGCGGCGACGTGCCGCGCACACGCGTGCCGGAACGCGACCCGTGGGCGCTGCGCGCCGTTGCCGCGCTTTTGTTGGTCACTGCCTTTGCCTTCTCCTTCGGGCCATCGGGCGGCAGGCTGAGCGACGGTTTTGTTGCCCGTGCCGCCCGCGACGTCGTGCCGCCGCGCATTGACGCCTGGGTGACGCCGCCGGCCTATACCGGCAGGCCGCCGGTATTCCTCAACGCCCCGGTCCTGGCCAACAACGCCACTCAAGCGCCGCCGACCTTCACGGTTCCGGAGGGCAGCGATGTGTCGCTGCGCGTCACCGGCGGTTCGGGCGAGGAAACGCTGAGCTACGCCGACACCGGCGGCAACACCCGCGCCATCGATCCGACCGGGCCGCAAGCCGCCAAGACTGAGGCAAGTCCGGCAACGCCTTCCACCGTGCGCCAGTTCAGCGGCAAGTTAACGGCCGACGGCACGCTGACGCTGCAGTCCAGCGACGGCGAGCTCGGCCGCTGGGCCTTCGCCATAATTCCCGACAAGCCGCCGCAGATCCGCTTTGTCGGCGAGCCGAAGCGCGCCGTCAACGGCGCCTTCGAACTCAACTACCAGATCGACGACGACTATGGCGCGGCCTCCGCCAAGGCGGTTTTCGCATTGGCCGATCCGCAAGTGCCCAACGCGCATCCGCTCTATGGCCCGCCGGAAATGCCGCTGACGTTGCCGCGCCGCGGCGGCAAGGCCAATGCCGCTAAGACGACGAAGGATCTGACCGACCATGTCTGGGCAGGTGGCAACGTCAAGCTGTCGCTTGTCGCCACCGACGGTGCCGGACACACGGCGACCAGCGAAACCAAGACGCTGGTGATGCCGGAGCGGCCATTCTCCAACCCGTTGGCGCGGGCTGTGGTCGAGCAGCGCCGCATACTGGCGCTCGACGCCTATGCCAAGGACCGCGTGCTCGACCTGATGGATGCAATCACGCTCAGGCCGGAAGACACGTTCGACAACATGGCGCACTACCTCGCCATCATGAGCGCCCGCACCCGGCTGAAGATGGCAGACAGCGACGACCAGTTGCGCGACGAGGTCGCTTACCTCTGGGAGATCGCGCTCGGCATTGAGGAAGGCAATCTGTCGGCGGCCGAGAAGCGGCTGCGCCAGGCGCAGCAGGCGCTGCAGGATGCGATCAAGAACGGCGCCAGCGACCAAGAGATCGAGAAGGCGATGAAGGAACTGCGCGAGGCGATGAACCAGTTCCTGCAGGAATTCGCGGCGCGGGCGCAGCAGAATCCGAATGCGCCACAGATGCAGCAGAACGGTCAGGAACTGCGCAAGAGCGACATCGACCGCATGATGGACCAGATCGAGAACCTGGCGAAATCCGGCAATCGCGACCAGGCGCAGCAATTGCTGTCCGAGTTGCAGGACATGATGAACAATCTGCAGGCAGGCCGCCAGCAGCAAGGCGGCCAGCAAGACAGCGAGATGCGCCAGCAGATGGACAAGCTGGGCGAGATCATGCGGCGCCAGCAGGAGATGATGAACGACACTTTCCGTATGGACCAGATGCAGCGCGGCCAGCAACAGCGCGGGCAGAACCGCGACGAGCAGCTCGGCGAGAACGGTGAGCCAGGCCCGATGGGCGAAGAGGGCAAACCCGGCCCGGGTGACGACCGCGATCCGCTCGGCCGGCCGAAGCCGATGACGCCGCAGGAATTTGCTGATGCGCTGAAGCAATTGCAGGAAGGCCAGGGCAAGCTGCAGGGCGAGCTCGATCAATTGAGGAAGAGCCTCGAAGGCATGGGCCTCGACCCCAATGAGGGGTTTGGCGAGGCCGGCAAATCCATGGGCAATGCCGAACAGGCGCTCGGCGAGGGCGAAGGCGACCAGGCCGTCGGTCACCAGGGCCGCGCGTTGGAAGCCTTGCGCAGGGGCGCCAAGGACATGATGAAGCAACTGCAGGCGATGCAAGGCGACCAGGGCGGCAACGGCCAGGGCGGACGCCAGCAGAATGCCGACCGTGACCCGCTCGGGCGGCCCCGCACCAGCGAGGGTCCCGATGACGGAAGTTCGGTGAGAGTGCCCGACGAGATCGACGTGCAGCGTGCCCGCCAAATCCTGGAAGCGATCCGCAAGCGGCTCGGCAATGCACTCAGCCCCGATATCGAGCGCAGCTATCTGGAGCGGTTGCTGGAGCTGAAGTAAAGCTGCCCCCAATATTCGGAAGATCGCCGTGCGGTCCGTGGAGGCCGCCACCGCCGGACTGAGCGGCACGTTTTAACGGTTGGTGAACGCCTCGCGGATCGCCTCTTCCATGCCGTCGATGGCCTCGCCGGAAGCGTTGGGATTGCGCCGCAGCACCACATTCGAGGAATCGATGTCGCCGAACCCGTCGGCAGCCGTAAGCTCGCGGCAGCCGGCCGGGATGTTGCTGCGCGAGATCGGCGCAATCGCCAACCCGGAGGTGACGGCGAGCCGCAGGCCGCCATTGGTATCGCTGGTGTAGGCGACACGATAGGCGAGACCGCGCTGTTCCAGCGACTTTATAGCGAAATCCTTGCACCAACCGGCACGGTTGTAGAGCGCGATCGGCACCGGCCGCTCCTCATGCATGTGATGCAGCTCCGACGTCACCCATACGGTCGGGTCATGCATCAGCACCTCGCCGCCTGACAGATCCTGCCATTCGAACACCACCGCCAGATCGAGCTCGCCGGCGGCGAGCGCCGCGATCTGCGCACCGGAATGCGCGTAGCGGACGGTGATGTCGACCTGAGGATGGCGCTTGGCAAAGGCGCCGAGTGCCCGCGACAGGATCGCGTGGCCATATTCCTCCGGGATACCGATGCGCACCGGCCCGCCAAGCGGCGCCGCGACCATCGATGCCGCCGTCTCGTCGAGCAGTGAAACGATGCGCCTGGCGTTGGCGATGAGTTCGCCGCCGCGCTGCGTCAACGCTACACCGCGCGACCCGCGCTCGAACAGGCTGTCGCCGATCATGCCTTCGAGCCTCTTCATCTGCATCGAGACCGCCGACTGGGTGCGGCCGGCTCGCTCCGCCGCTTTGGTGAAATTGCCGGTGTCGGCGACTGCCACGAAGGTGCGCAACAGGTCGCTGTCGAGATTGGGTCGCATGTGCCCGCCATAAGAAAATCTGATTGCTGGCATCATTCCAATTCGTTTGCAACATGTCAAACGGCGGATGATAGTCGCCTTACCCATTGGATATGCGGCCGCGAAATCGGCTGCGGACCAATCAAAAGTCCTCACTCGTACCCGCTGCCCGAAACGGTGGCGGGTTCTTTTTACCCGGATGCAGGCCTGCTTTCGGCCGCGCACGCGGGAGACAGGAGCGCCTATGCAGAATCGGCTTGTGCTCGGCATCCTCAGCCTCTGTCTCGGCGTGCTGGTCTTTTCGCTGCAGGACCCGCTGGTCAAGGCGGTGTCGAGCCACTATCCGGTCACCGAGGTGATGGCGATCCGCTCGATCGTCGCCCTGCCGATCCTGGTTTTCCTTGTCCACGCCGATGTCGGATTGCAGGCGATCCTGTCGAAGCGGTTCGGCATGCTGACGATGCGCGCCTTCATCCAGTTCACCTCCTATACGGCCTACTACCTGGCAATCGCCGCCCTGCCGCTGGCTGACGCGGTGGCGCTCTATTTCATGGCGCCGCTGTTCATCATGGCGTTGGCCGGCCCCTATCTCGGCGAACGCGTGTCCTGGCAGGCGCTCGCCACCGTCCTGGTCGGCATGCTCGGCGTGCTGGTGATGGTGCGCCCGGGCGCCGGCTTGTTCGACTGGGCAGCGCTGCTGTCGCTAGGTTCGGCTCTGCTCTACGGTTTCTCGCAGCTGATGGCACGCAAGATCGGCGACACCGAATCCTCGACTGTCATGGCTTTCTATCAGAACGGCGCTTATCTGGTCGGCGCCGCCTTGGTGGCGGCATTGTTTTGGCTGGCAGGCATTGACCACGCCGTGCATCCGAGCCTCGAATTCCTCGTCCGGCCATGGGTCTGGCCGGCGACGCCGGATCTCCTCAAGATGGGGGCATGCGGCTTCGTTGCCTCGGCCGGCATGATCCTGCTGTCGCAGGCCTACCGGCTGGCGCCCGCCAACAGCGTCGCCACCTTCGAATACACCGGTATCATCTGGTCGCCGCTATGGGGTTTTCTGTTCTTTGCCGAAGTGCCGCGACCAGCGACGGCGGCAGGCGCAGCCCTCATCATCGGCGCCGGCCTGTTTGCGCTCAATGCCAGCCGGCGCCGGAGCGGCGCGCCAGCCATTACGGCGACCTGCGACCCCGCCTGAAGGCGGTCGGCCTTGGGCTTAGGCGAAGCAGGCGAGCGCCTGTTCGACGCGGGCGCGGATTTCAGCCAGCGTGAACGGCTTTTGCACGACGTCGAGAATAATGCCGTCCAATTCCTCGGCGCGCTCGCGCTGGTCGGCATAGCCGGTCATCAGCATGATCTTCATCGCCGGGAACTGCGCTGCTGCCGCCTTGGCCATCTCGATGCCGTCTATTTCCGGCATGCGGATGTCGGACAGCACAAGGTCATAGCTCCCTTGCGCCGCCCGGATCAGAGAAAGGCCATGTGCGCCGTCGGCGGCAACAGTGACATTGTGCCCGGCGCGTTCGAGCGCGCGAGCGGCGAGAGTGCGGACGGATTCATCGTCCTCGACGATCAGGAGCTTTGCCATGGGCAGGATATTTGGCGAGGAAAAGTTGATGTTTCCTGAAAGCCAGGAAGGCCATGAGGCCTTTTCAAAATTCGCTCCGGCGAGGCATATGACGTGGCTTTCGAGAACCGGAGCGGAGCGGACATTCAAGTCCGTGAGCACCGGAAGCGCAGAAAACCGCGTCAGATGACCGCCGGAGTAGAATTTTCAAAAGGCCTCAGGCGTCGCCCTTGACGATGCCGACGAACGGCAATTCGCGAAACGCGTGGGCGACGTCCATGCCATAACCGACGACGAAATAATCGGGGCAGTCAAAGCCGACATAGTCGGCGTTGAGTGTGGTCTGGCGGCGCATGCGCTTGTCGAGCAGCACGGCGATGGCACAGCTCCTCGCGCCGCGCGACAGCATGAGGTCGCGGGTGAAACTCAGTGTCTTGCCGGATTCCAGAATGTCGTCGATCAAAAGCACATCGCGGCCGGCGACCTCGTTGTCGATGTCGCGCAGCACCCTCACCTCACCGCTGGTCGTGCCGGCGCCATAGCTGGAGATGAAGATGAACTCGACCTCCGGCGACAGGCCGACATCGTGCATGGCACGGATAAGATCGGCGGCGAAGATGAACGATCCCTTCAGCACCGAGATTACCAGAAGGTCGTGGTAGTCGTGCCCGGCGATCTCCTTGGCAAGTTCCAGGTTCCGCCGCGCGATGGCGGACGCCGAAAACAGGACTTCGATGTCCTTGCCGCGCACAACTGGCATTGGCTGCCCTTCCAGAAATGATCGCCTTGTAGGCGAAGCCGACCGAAACGGTCTTCAATCTGTTTCTAGGCATGTCGAGCCGGCTGGCAAGGCCAAATCTTTCGCAGGACGCCCGCGAACGGTCGGGTGTCCGCAGCGCGTCGCGGATCGTTTATCTGGTGACCTGTTGATTTTCTGGCGCCGCTCTAACGAACCAGCGCATGGCCGCCCGAAATCCAGAAGGCGGCAAAGACGGCACCGACGCCGACAATCCAGAAGATCGGCCCACCATGCACCCACAACGGCCGTTCGACGGCGGTTTCGGGCTTGCGCAACATGTCCATGCCTTCGATCGAAGGCATGGAAATCATGCGCGCAGGCGGTGGCGCAAAGTCTGGACGTGTAAAATGGCGGGGCAGCACCTCATAGTCGGCATCGATGACCTCGGCGGTCACGTCGCGCATGATGCGTTCCGGCTCGGCGGCCGGATCGGTCATGATTTCGCCGGAAACCGGGCGCGCGGTTCGATCCTCAGCCATCATGGCCCAACACTACCGCACCTGTTCGCTGTTCGTTTCTTTTGGGTAAACGGAAATGGTTAACGCTTCCCCACCGGAACCCCTGTGACTCGCTCGAAAAGCCCCCAAATTAACCGTCGGTTAACCATGCCGGCCGATGGTCTTTCCACAGAAAGGGCTGGCATCTTGCCGCCGAGAATTTCAGGTCGTCGAAAGTGATCCGCTTCGAAAATGTCGGCCTCCGCTATGGCATGGGTCCGGAGATTCTCCGCGACATCTCCTTGCACATTCCGGAGCGCTCCTTTCAGTTCCTGAGCGGACCTTCAGGCGCCGGCAAGACGACGTTGCTGCGGCTTTTCTTCATGTCGCTGAAGCCGACGCGCGGCCTGATCACCATTTTCGGCAAGGACCGCTCGCGCATCTCGCGTACCGAATTGCCGCATCTGAGACGACGCATCGGCGTGGTGTTCCAGGATTTTCGCCTGCTCGACCATATGACCACCTACGAGAACGTGGCATTGCCGCTGCGCGTGCGCGGCCGCGAGGAGGCGACCTATCGCACCGACGTCACCGAGCTGCTGAAATGGGTCGGCCTCGGCGAGCGCATGCATGTGCTGCCGCCGGTGCTGTCTGGCGGCGAGAAGCAGCGCGCCGCCATCGCCCGGGCGTTGATCGAGCAGCCCGAGATCCTCCTCGCCGACGAGCCGACCGGCAATGTCGACCCGCCGCTGGCACGACGCTTGCTGCGGTTGTTCATCGAGCTCAACCGGCTGGGCACCGCCGTGGTGATCGCCACACACGACCTCGGCCTGATGGAACAGGTCGACGCACGGCGAATGATCCTGGCCGGCGGAAGGCTGGACATCTATGACTGAGCTCTCCGTCGAACATTTCGAGGGTCACGACGCCGCGGCGGCAAAGCCCCGCGTCCAGCGCAAAATGGCGCCGATCGTGCCGGCGCAGAACATCGCCGGCCGGGCGCTGGTGCTGGTCATCGCCATCATGACGTTTCTGTCCTGCCTGACGTTTGGCGCAGTCACGCTGGTGCGTGACACCGCCTCCGTCTGGGAGAACCAGATCTCGCGCGAGGCGACCATCCAGATCAAGCCGGTCGACGGCCTCGACATGGAGGCCGCACTTGCGCTGGCCTCGCAGATCGCCGGCGAATTCCCTGGCGTGAAAAGCGCCCGGATCGTCGACCGCGAAGCGACGGCCCGGCTGCTCGAGCCTTGGCTGGGCTCGGGCCTGAACATCGATGAGCTGCCGGTGCCGCGCTTGATCATCATCACCATCGAGGAGAATAGTCCGCCCGATTTCGCCGCACTGCGCGCGGCGATCACGCCGAAGCTGCCGAGTGCCTCGCTCGACGATCATCGCACCTGGGTCGACCGGCTGGTTGCCATGGCCCGCACCACGGTAACGATCGGTATTGCAGTGCTGGCGCTGATGCTGTCGGCGACGGTGCTGACCGTGGTATTCGCAACGCGCGGCGCCATGGCCGGCAATGGCCACATCATCGAGGTGCTGCATTTTGTCGGCGCCGAGGCGCGCTTCATCGCGCGCGAATTCCGCCGGCATTTTCTGGTCACCGGCATGAAGGGCGCCGCGGCAGGCGGCGCCGCGGCGATCCTGGTCTTCATCGTCTTCTCCTGGTGGTCGTCACGCAACATGGCAACGCCGCAGGCCGACCAGGCGACCGCCCTGTTCGGCAATTTCGCCATCGGCTCGGCGGGTTATCTCGGGGTCGCTGTCATGGTGCTGGTGATCGGCGCGCTGACGGCGGCAACCTCCCATTTCACCGTGGTTACCTATCTCAGCGACATCGACATTCGCCAGCCGGACGCCGGCTAAAGGAAAGATCGATCACGGATGAAAACGCATCGTCACGAAAATTGCATTTTTTTCCTACCAAAGGCCGTATTTCGGGATTAACCATTTCATGATGGACGTTCGGGACTCGACCGATACCGCTGGATGCATGCCAGTGCTGGTTGCGCGCCCGCCTGTATTCGCCGAGCCTGATGAATTTGCCAAGCCGGATCAGTTCGCCGAACGTGGGCGGCTGCTGGCAGCCCGCTCCTTGCGCATCTCGGCTCTCCTTCTGCTCGCCTTTATGGCGCTGTTTGTCGCCGGCTTCGGCTGGTTCGCCAATACCGTCAGCCGCCTGACTACGCCCGCCAATCCGGCAAGGGCCGACGCTATCATCGTGCTGACCGGCGGCCAGTCGCGCCTCGACGCTGCGATGGGCTTGCTTGCGTTAGGCAAGGGCGAGCGGCTGCTGATTAGCGGCGTCCATCCCTCCGCCAGCCGCCGCCAGCTTCAGGCCGCGACCGGCGGCGACAAGAGGCTGTTTTCCTGCTGCGTCGACATCGACCGCGCCGCGCTCGACACGATCGGCAATGCCGAGGAAAGTGCCAAATGGGTCGAGGACCATGCCTACGGCACGGTCATTCTCGTCACCAACAATTATCACATGCCGCGCAGCCTGCTGGAAATGGGCCGGCTGCTGCACGGCGCCAGGCTCGAACCCTATCCGGTGGTCAACACCAACCTCGAGAATGGCGGCTGGCTGACCAAGCCAGAAGCGCTGCGCGTGCTGTTCACCGAATACAACAAATACCTGCTGGCGCTGGCGCGCGGCATCATGCCGGTGAAGCAATCGCCCAACGGCGTCACGCTGGCCGACGCCGCGGGCGGAAACTGAACGGCACCGGCACTTTTATTCCCTAGCTCTTATTCCCTGGCTGCAGCATCTGATCGCAAGCGTGCGATCTCCTGTTCGAGCCGTTCGATGCGCTTGTCGCGTTCGCCCAGCGCCGCCGCCACGTCGGCCGCTTCGAAACGCTGCGGGATGTGCTGCGAGCAATTTGAATCCCAAGCCGAAACCGTAAACAGGATAACCTGCTCGGGTCGCGCCTTATAGTCTTGCGGCATCAGCTTTGCCGTCAGCTCGGCATCGCCCTCGACGACGCGCGCCCTGCCCCAGATCTTGATGCGCTGCCGGTGCGCATAATCGATCAGGAATAGGAAAGCCTGTGGGTTGTCGCTGAGGTTGCCCTGGGTGATGAACTGCCTGTTGCCGGAAAAATCGGCAAAGCCGATCGTCCGTTCGTCGAGCACCGTGAGGAAACCGGCAGGCCCGCCGCGATGCTGGATGTAAGGCTGCCCGTCCGCATTGGCGGTCGACAGAAAGACGCTGGTCTGCGCCTCGATGAAGGCGGCGAGATCGGGCGTGATTGCCGCCTGCCAGCCGCCACGCTCCTCGACACGGGCATAGGCCTGGCGCGAGCCCTTGCGCGCCTGAATCGCCTTCACCGTCGGGGTGAAAGCAACATCGCTGGTGTGGGCGTTCATGGAAGCCTCCTCAAGCGCCAAGCTGCGCTGTATTGCTAGTCAGGAAATAGGTCCTTCCATCTTCGAGATGCAGATGCCATATCTGCAATCTATCCTTCCGTTTTTCGGGAGGGCAAATTTTCGGGAGAGCTATGGATCGCCTCCAGTCCATGTCGCTTTTCGTTGCCGCGGCGGAGACAGGCAGCCTCTCGGCTGCCGGGCGCCGCTTCGGCATTCCGCTGACGACGGTCAGCCGCAAGGTTTCGGACCTGGAGCGGCATCTGAAGACACGGCTGTTGAACCGCTCGGCGCGGCAGCTGTCGCTGACCGATGCAGGCCATGCCTATCTCGCCGCCTGTCGTCGCATTCTCGACGAGGTCGGCGAGGCCGAGCGAATAGCCGCCGGCGAATACAATGCCCCGACCGGCGAACTCATCGTCACTGCGCCGATCGTCTTCGGCCGCCTGCATGTGCTGCCGGTCGTCACCAGCTTCCTCTCCGTCTATCCTGAGGTAGGTGTGCGGCTGACACTCGCCGACCGGATAACCCAGTTGGTCGAAGAGCACATCGACCTCGCCATCCGCATCGGCGAGCTTGCCGATTCGAGCCTGATCGCCACCCGCCTGGGTTCAATCCGCCGCGTCGTTTGCGCGAGCCCGGCCTATCTCGCCGAGCACGGCACACCGAAAACGCCGCAGGAGCTTGCAGCACACAGTGCCATCACCTTCGAAGGGCTCACCGCTGCCAGTTGGACCTTCGCCACCGGCAAGACCGAATTCGCCGTGCCGGTCCGCTCCAGGTTACGGGTCAACACGGCTGAGGCAGCGATCGATGCGGCGATTGCCGGCGTCGGCGTGACGAGGCTGCTTTCCTACCAGATCGCCGCCGCAGTCCGGTCGGGTACGCTGCGCCCGGTGCTTCAAGAGTTTGAGCCAGACCCATGGCCGGTGAGCCTCGTCCATGCCGGCCAGGGGCTACTGCCGGTGAAGCTGCGCGCATTCCTCGACTTCGCCGCCCCGCGCCTGAGACAGCGCCTGCTGCAGGCAGCGTGGCAAACGTGACGAAGACGGCCCATCGCAACGCCGGGCCGATCGCCCGCCTCGCAGCGTTTCCTTTTTGCCGGCGCTTGGTGTAACCAACGCACACCTCCTCACCGGGCACTTGCTGTATGCTGTATTTCCGCTCGCTGGCGTTCAATCTCGCCTTCTACCTCAATTTGATCGTCCAGATGATCCTCTGGACCCCGTATTATTTCCTGTCGCCACGCCATCGCGCCTGGTTCGTGCCGAAATTCTGGTCGCGCACCAGCATGTGGCTCTACGACAAGATCGCCGGCACCAGAAGTGAGATCACCGGCCAGGAAAACCTGCCTGACGGCTCCTTCATCCTGGCGCCGAAGCACCAGTCCTTCTGGGACACGATCGCTTTCCTGCCTTATCTCGACGATCCCGTTTACATATTGAAACGGGAGCTGACCTGGATCCCGTTCTTCGGCTGGTACATTTTGAAGATGCGGATGATTCCTGTCGACCGCGGCAGCCGCTCGAAGGCATTGAAGACGGTGATCGCCGCGACCAAACAGGAATTGGCGCGCAATCCGCGCCAGCTGATCATCTATCCCGAGGGCACCCGCCGGGCGCCGGGCGACGAACCGGTCTACAAATACGGCATCGTCGAACTCTACGCGCAACTTGGCATTCCGGTGGTGCCGGTCGCTCACGTCGCCGGCCTCTATTGGCCGCGCCGCAAATTCCTGCGCTATCCCGGCACGATCAAGGCGCGCTTCCTGCCACCGATCCCGCCCGGCCTCGGCAAGGACGAATTCATGCAACGGCTGATCGGCGAGACGGAGGCCGCCTGCGACCAGCTCCTCGTCGAAGCGTCGCAGACGCCGAACCCGCCGCCGATGCCGCCGACGGCGGTGAAACGGCTTGGTGAGCTGGACGCGAAACCTGAATTGAAAGGCTGAGACACCCGCCGCGGATGCCAGAAAGGCTCACGGCAAGGCAGCCAGGGCGGCTGTTGCAACCAGCGTCACGGCAAACACCAGATTGATGATCCGCGACGCCAGCGGTTTGCGCAGCAAACGTGCAAAAGCCGCGCCGGCGAGAAGCCACAAGAGATGAATGGCAACAATCATCAAGGCGAGGACCGCCAGCTTGGCTGAAATAGCAAGACCGCCGGCGCCGGAAGACGCGCCGGCAAACACGGCGGCAATCGCCACATAGGCTTTCGGATTGGCAACGGCCAGAAGGAACCCGCCCAGGAAAGTGGGAAGCGCCGCCCCACCAATGCGTGCCGCCAGTGGCGGCGCCGTCGCAATCTTGAACGCCAGATAGAGGATGTAGGCTGCTGACGCGACCGCCAACAGCGCTGCGAGCTTCGGCAGCGCGGTGAGAACGGCCATGATGCCCGTCGCCACCACCGAAAGCACGAGGACCGTCCCGACAACGATTCCCGAGGCATAACGGAGCGAATCGCGCAGGCCGAATGCGGCGCCGATCGCGGTGACACTTATCGTCGCCGGCCCCGGGCTGCCCATAACGATGGCCGATGCCAGCACAAGCGCCAGCAATTGCTGCCATAGCTGCTGATCGAGAAGACCCTGTCCGGCCATGCGGCGTCCCTGCATCCTGCGACGATGCAGGGATGGTAGGGCAAGGCAGCGGCGCCGGTCTTGAACGATCGTGCGCGGCTATGGGCTGGCCTTGTCGAGCTCGGCGATATCGTCCGGGCTGAGCTGCAACGACGCGGCACGCACCAGGCTGTCGAGCTGGTCGAGCGTCGTCGCGCTGGCAATCGGAGCGGTGACGCCGGGCCGTGCCATGACCCAGGCAAGCGCCACTTCCGCTGGCTTGGCCGAGTGTCTGGCTGAAACGGCATCGAGCGCTGAGAGAATGCGCATGCCGCGGGTGTTGAGATAGCCTTTCACACCGCCACCGCGCGGGCTTTTGCCGAGGTCGGCCTCGCTGCGGTACTTGCCGCTCAGAAACCCCTTGGCGAGGCTGAAATAGGTGATGACGCCGATGTCCTCGGCCGCGCACAGATCGCGCAGCGGACCATCGAAGGACGAGCGGTCGTAGAGATTGTATTCCGGCTGCAGCACCTCGTAGCGCGGCAGGCCGCGCAGGCTTGCTACGTCAAGTGCGGCCCGCAACTGGGCGGCGTCGAGGTTGGAAGCGCCGGCATAACGGATTTTGCCCTTGTCGAGCAGTTTCTGGTAGGCGCCGAACGTTTCCTCATAAGGGGTCGCCGGGTCGGGCCAGTGCGACAGATAGAGATCGACGCTATCGACCTGCAGCCGCTTCAGCGAGGCGTCGATGGCCTTTTCGATGTAGGCGGCGGACAGATCCCTCTTGCCCTGCCCCATATCCGAACCGACCTTGGTGACAACGACAACCTTGTCGCGGTTGCCGCGGCTTTTCATCCATTTGCCGATAATGGTTTCGGATTCGCCGCCCTCGTGGCCGGGAATCCAGCGCGAATAGGAATCGGCCGTGTCGATGGCGTTGAGGCCAGCGTCGACAAAGCGGTCGAGTAGGTCGAACGAGGTTTTCTCATCGGCGGTCCAGCCGAACACATTGCCGCCCAGAACCAAAGGCGCGATGGATAGGTCGGTGCGACCGAGACGACGTTTCTGCAAGGCTGATCTCCATGGTGATTCATGCTGGGGCGGGTGGGAGCCGCCGACCGGGCTAACCTATGTCGCACCGTGGCAACGTCAAACGCATAGCCTCTTTTCCAGCCCGCCGCCGCTTCACAAAACCGCGACCCGCCGCGCCGTGTCGGGCTTCAAGACGCTGTCCCGAATTTCCAAACCAGTACCCTCTGAGGAAACAATCTGGCAAGTTTAGCACATAGATTGTCAAATCTGCCAATTCAGACCTTTGCCGGCCGGCCATAAGTTCCGCCGCGCCGACGCAAGTCTCGGCACGGTCTGGCCCGGGCTCAGACTGTTGGCCCAGGATCGTTTGTTGTGGAGACCGGCATGAAAGCAATTGTATTTGACGCCATCGGCTCGCCCCGCGACGTGCTCTATGTGGATGACCTGCCGATGCCGCGGATCGGCGACGGCGAGGTGCTGGTCAGGATGGTCTCGGCCTCGATCAATCCGGGCGACTTCCTGTTTATCCAGAACCTCTATCCCGAACCGAAGAAGCCGCATTTTCCCCGGCAGATCGCGGGAAACCATGGCGCCGGCATCGTCGAAGCCGTTGGCGCGAACGTCTTGCTGGAACCGGGCACGCTTGTCGCGTTCGGCTACTATGGCAGCTGGGCCGAGTACGCGGCCATTCCCGCCGAATGGCTGATCCCGTTGCCTGCCGGCTATCCTGTCGAACGCGCCGGGCAGATGGTGAACCCCATTACCGCGTGGGATCTGCTGGTGGATTCCCGCGTGCGGCCTGGCCAGTGGCTGGCTGTCACGGCCGGCTATTCGTCAATTTCGACAATGGTGATGCAGTTCGCCCAACGACGCGGCATCAACGTCATCGCGCTTGTGCGGCGCTCGCACCAAAGCTTCGATCTGAAGACGCTTGGCGCCGCCGCCATTCTTGACCTTTCTGACTTGAAGGCAAGTATCCGGGAAGCGGTGATGGATATCACCGGTGGCGCCGGATTGAACGGGATTATCGACAATGTCGGCGGACCTGTCAGCGGCGAATTGATCCGCACCCTGGCGCTTGGCGGACAGATGGTGATCAATGGCGGCATGAGTGCCGAGCGCTTCGAACTGCACAACTTCGATGTCTTGCTGAGCGGCGTCGAGATCAGGGCGAATATCTATCGCTATTTCTTTTCGCCGCCTGCCGAAGCCGACCGGCCTGTGCTACGCGAGGTTATCGACACCTTCGGCCAGCCCGGCTTCCACGTTCCTGTCGGCGGTCTCCACGCGCTGACCGAGTTCAAGCTTGCCGTGGCAAACAGTCTGGATCGCGCCGATCTTGGAAAACAGATTTTCAGGATGTAGCCCAGACCACGACACCGAAAACATCATGGTCAACGATAAAAGAAGCTACGTCGCGATCCGTCTTGTCACCTCTTCCAGCCAGTGGTCGCTGATACCCAGTGCTTCAAGGTGCTCCAGCGTGCTGAGCACGTAGTCCTCATTCCTCCCCGACTGGCCGACGGCGCCGCGAACGACGGTCGCCGCCTCGGCCGGGTCGAGCGCACCGGCATATTGCTCATGGCTGCGGTCCACGACATAGGCGATGGCTTCGACCGTCCCGCTCCCATCCGTTTCACTCTTGTCGAGGCGAACGCTGAGCACACGTTCGAGATAGACGTTGGTGACCAGCTCGCGTTCGCGCAGATAGGTAATGACCTCGTTGCGCAGCTCGCCTGGAACCCGGAACGCCAGCCCGATGCAGGAGCCTCCGCGGTCGAGGCCGAGCACCAGGCCCGGCCGTTCGCGCGTGCCGCGATGCACGAAAGAATAGACGCAGAGCGAACGGCGGTAGCCATGCAGGCGCGCGCGCCGCGTCTCGACATGCGCGAATCCCGGTCGCCAGATCAGTGAGCCGTAGCCAAAAACCCAAAAATCGCCCATATCGCCAAGCCTGATTGTGACGACCACCTCACCGGTGGTGTTTCAGTCCGTCTGCCTATTGGTGCCGCAAGCGACAGCCCACCCGTGCCACCCCGCGTTAACGAAAGCCGCAGCATGACGTCAAGTGACGAGCGCCCGCCGCCCAGCCAACGTCGCCGCCTGTTGTGGCTTGCCGCTTTCATTCTCGTGCTGTTCGGCATCTACAGCGCGGGCTGGTTCTACCTGGCGGACCTGGTCGAGAGCGCAACCAAAAAGGCGGTCGCCGACCTCGACGACAAAGGCATCAAGGCCGACTGCGCCAATCTCGCGGTCAGCGGCTATCCCTTCAGCTTCACCGTTTCCTGCGACAGCCTGGCTTACGAGGACGACAGCCGCAACGTCGCGGCATCGACAGGCAAGATCAACGCCGCCACGCAGATCACGCGGCTTCTGTCGCCTGCCGCCGAGCTCAGGGGGCCGCTCAGGACCTCAGTTCCCGGCATGACCCCGCTCTGGATCGACTGGGATGATCTGCGGGCCGACATGAAGCTGTCCTGGCCGCTGCCGAGGCGCCTCTCGCTGCAGGCAGAAGGCCTGTCCGGCCAGACCGATCCGGCAGACGACACCGATCCCGTCTCGCTGTTCAGCGCCGGAACCGCCACCGGACAATTGCGCCCAAACGGCCCGGACATCGACTATGCCGGCAATTTCACCGATCTTGAAATCGACGCGGCGGCCATCGACGGGCGCGTCTTGCCGCCGCTCGACGGCAGCGGCGACCTGACGCTGAAGAACGGCGTCACGCTGATCAAGGCAAATCCGAAGAGCCTGCGCGGCCAGGCGGCCGAAATCCACAAGCTCGATCTGTCGTCCGGAACTGCGCGCATCACCGTTTCCGGACCGCTGTCGGTCGATGACGACGGTCTCATAAATGCCGACCTGACGATCAGGCTCAATGATCCAAAGGCCGTGGCGGCAATCCTCGCCACCGCCATCCCCGAGCAGAAGAAACAGATCCAAACCGGCTTTGCCGGACTGGCGCTGCTCGGCAACCAGCCGTCGATGCCGCTGAAGATCGTCAGGGGCAAGGCCTCGCTCGGCTTCATCCCGCTCGGCAAGATCAAGCCGCTCGACTAGAGCAACTCCAGGAAAAGTGTGAAACGGTTTTCCGTCCGGAATTGCGCAAAACAAAGAGATAGAGCGGTTCGGCGTTTCTGTGAAACGATGAACCGCTCTAAGCCGGGCCGGCCTGCGATCGGCCTGCCGCGGCTTATCCCTTCGGCGGGTGTTCGACTGCCTGGCGGCCGAAATCCGGTACGTCGATGTCCTGGCCGGCCTCGATAATCGAGCGGCGGACGGCGCGGGTGCGGGTGAACAGGTCGAACAGTTTTTCGCCGTCGCCCCAGCGGATCGCCCGCTGCAGCGAGGACAGATCCTCGGAAAACCGCGCCAGCATTTCGAGAATGGCGTCCTTGTTGTGCAGGCAGACGTCGCGCCACATGGTCGGGTCGGACGCCGCGAGACGGGTGAAGTCGCGAAAGCCGGAAGCCGAGTATTTGATGACCTCGGACTTGGTCACCGACTCCAGATCGTCGGCGGTACCGACGATGTTGTAAGCGATGATATGCGGCAGGTGCGAAACGATGGCCAGCGTCATGTCGTGATGCTGCGGGTCCATCGTGTCGATGTTGGAGCCGCAGCGGCGCCAGAATTCCGAGAGCTTTTCCAGTGCTGCGGGATCGGTGCCGGGCAGCGGCGTGAAAATGCACCAGCGGTTCTCGAACAGTTCGGCAAAACCGGCGTCCGGTCCCGATTTTTCGGTGCCGGCCAAAGGATGGCCGGGGATGAAGTGCACGCCATCAGGCACGTGCGGCTGCATCTGCGCGATCACCGACGCCTTGGTCGAGCCGACATCGGTGAGGATGGCGCCCTTCTTCAGCGCAGGCGCGATCTCTGCGGCGACCGTGCCTGAAGAGCCGACCGGCACCGAAACGATAACCAGATCAGCATCGCGAACCGCCTCTTTCGCATCCGTCGTATAGGTGTCGCCAAGGCCGAGTTGGCTCGCGCGTGCCAGCGTCGCGTCGCTGCGCGTCGAAATCGCCACTTGGCCGGCGAGTCCCTCGCGGCGGATGACGCGGGCCAGCGACGAGCCGATCAGGCCGATGCCGACCAGCGCGATCTTTTCGAACATCGGTGAGGTCATGGTGTTCTAGCTTTTCAGGAATGTCGCGAGTGCTGCGACAACGCCGCGATTGGCCTCTTCGGTGCCGATGCTCATGCGCAGCGCGTTCGGAAAACCGTAGCCGGAAACGCGCCGCAATATGTAGCCGCGCGCACTGAGGTAGTCGTCGGCGGCCGCCGCCGAATGCCTTTTGTCCTCGGGAAAGTGGATGAGGATGAAATTGCCGACGCTCGGCGTCACCCGCAGCCCGAGCCCGCTTAGTTGCTCGCTCAGCCAGGCTAGCCAGGTCTCGTTGTGCGCGACGCTGCGTTCGATATGGGCGCGGTCGTGGATCGCCGCGATGCCGGCCTCGATCGCCGTCGCATTGACGTTGAAAGGCCCGCGCACGCGGTTGATCGCGTCGATGACGTGCATTGGCGCATACATCCAGCCGATCCGCGCCCCGCCCAGGCCCAATTTGGAGAAAGTGCGGGTCATGACCACGTTTTCCGCGCTGCCCACCAACTCGACGCCGGCTTCATAATCGTTGCGCCGGACATATTCGGCGTAAGCTGCATCCAGCACCAGAAGCACGTTTCGCGGCAGGCCGGCATGCAGGCGGCGCACCTCCTGGAACGGCACGTAGGTGCCGGTTGGATTGTTTGGATTGGCAAGGAAGATGATCCTGGTGCGCGGCGTCACCGCAGCGAGGATCGCATGGATGTCGGCGCGTTCATCGGTCTCCTTGACCGTTACCGGGACGGCACCGGCCGACTGTATGTAGATCTTGTAGACCATGAAGCCGTGTTCGGTGATGATGGCTTCGTCGCCGGGTGCGAGATAGGTCTGCGCCAGCAGGCCCAGAATCTCGTCGGAGCCGTTGGAGCAGACGATGTTCGCCGGGTTGAGCCCGTGCACCTCGGCGATCGCTTCCCTCAGGCGCCTGGCGCTGCCGTCGGGATAGACCGCGAGCTTGTCGGCGACCGCGCGCGCGGCCTCTATCGCCTTTGGCGAAGGACCGAGCGGGTTCTCGTTCGCCGACAATTTATGGACCTTGGCGACACCTTCAGGCGCCGCGCTCTTGCCGGGCACATAGGCTTCGATGTCCATGATGCCGGCGCGGGGCGTTGGACGTGTCTGATCCGGTGTCTGGCTCATTCCATGAAATCCGTCGAGGATGCCTCCATCGGGAGGCCGCAGCGGAAATACAAGCCGTGGCCCGGAATGTCGAGGGGCGGCAATTCGGGATCAAGAACTTGCCGTTGACGAACCCACGCGCGAGTCATAGAAGAGCATCGACAGTTCCGTGGTGATTTGGCCGGTCGGCTTGCAGCCACGTTAAACAACTTGCTAAAGGGCCGTTTGCATCTTGTAACCGGCTTTGCGAAGGCATGGCCGGTTTTTTGTTGCCCGGGCTGGCTGTTGCCCAGACCGGCGGACAACGGAAGGCCGGGCAAGGATATGTAATGGTCGCTTTGCGCGCTCGAAAAACCAACAACGAGGCCGACCAGCCGTCGAGCCCGGTGTTGCGTTTCGGCGCCGACAAGCCGCTCAAGCTCGACGCCGGCACGCTGCTGTCGCCGTTCCAGATCGCCTACCAGACCTATGGCGCGCTCAACGATGCGCGCTCCAACGCCATCCTCGTCTGCCATGCGCTGACCGGCGACCAGCACGTCGCCAACACTAATCCGGTGACCGGCAAGCCGGGCTGGTGGGAAGTGCTGATCGGTCCCGGCAAGATCATCGATACCGACCGTTTCTTCGTCATCTCGTCAAACGTCATCGGCGGCTGTCTCGGCTCCACCGGCCCCGCCTCGACCAATCCCGCCACCGCCAAGCCCTACGGGCTCGACCTGCCGATCATCACCATCCGCGACATGGTGCGGGCGCAGTTGATGCTGGTCGAGCATTTCGGCATCGAACAGCTGTTCAGCGTGCTGGGCGGCTCGATGGGCGGCATGCAGGTGCTGCAATGGGCCTCCAGCTATCCGGAGCGCGTCTTCTCGGCGTTGCCGATCGCCACCGGTGCCCGCCATTCCTCGCAGAACATCGCTTTCCACGAGGTCGGCAGGCAGGCAGTGATGGCCGACCCGGACTGGCATGGCGGCAAATATTTCGAGCATGGCAAGCGGCCGGAAAAGGGGCTGGCGGTGGCGCGCATGGCCGCCCACATCACCTATCTGTCGGAAGCAGCGCTGCACCGCAAGTTCGGCCGCAACCTGCAGGACCGCGAAGCGCTGACCTTCGGTTTCGATGCCGACTTCCAGATCGAGAGCTATCTGCGCCATCAGGGCATGACCTTCGTCGACCGCTTCGATGCCAACTCCTATCTCTACATGACGCGGGCGATGGACTATTTCGATCTCGCCGCCGATCATGGCGGCCGGCTGGCCGATGCCTTCGCCGGCACCAAGACGCGCTTCTGCCTGGTTTCGTTCACCAGCGACTGGCTGTTCCCGACCGAAGAGAGCCGCTCGGTCGTGCACGCGCTGAACGCGGCCGGCGCTTCGGTCTCGTTCGTCGAGATCGAGACCGACCGCGGCCACGACGCCTTCCTGCTCGACGAGCCCGAACTGTTCGCCGCCATCAAAGGCTTCATCGCCTCGGCCGCCCGGGCAAGAGGGCTCGGCGCATGACCCCAAAAAGTTGCAGGCTTTTCGGATCAGGACCATGCGCCAGGCATCAGCGCATGACCCCGAAAGGTTGCAGACTTTTCGGATCAGGATCATGCGCCAGGCAGGAGCCGAACGCATGAGCGTCAACCGCGCCCAGCGCGTCGACCTCGAAGTCGTCGCCGATCTCATCCCGCCGCAGTCGCGGGTGCTGGATGTCGGTTCCGGCGACGGCCTGCTGCTCGAATTGCTGCAGGCGACCAAGAAGGTCGATGGCCGCGGGCTGGAGCTGTCGCAGCGCGGCGTCAACGAATGCGTGGCGCGTGGCCTGTCGGTCATCCAGGGCGATGCCGACAAGGATCTCCAATTCTATCCCGACAAGGGCTTCGACTTCGTCGTCTTGTCGCAGACCTTGCAGGCGACACGCAATCCGAAGCTGGTGCTCGACGAACTGCTCCGGATCGGCAACCGCGCCATCGTCTCATTCCCGAATTTCGGCCATTGGCGGGTCCGCTTTTCGTTGCTCTTCAACGGCCGCATGCCGGTGACCAGGGACCTGCCCTATTCCTGGTACGACACGCCGAACATCCATTTCTGCACCATTCGCGACTTCGTCAATCTGTGCGACGAGCTTGGCGCGACGGTGGAAAAGGCAACCGCGCTCGACGCCAACGGCCAGCGGATCGGCTTCTCGATGCCGTGGTGGTTCTGGAATTTCTTCGGCCAGCAGGCGGTATTCCTGCTGAAACGATAAGAGCCAATCGTGGCAGATCGTCCCTCTATTCGAGAACGTCGGTGGCCTTGTGGGGGTGCTGGACGCCGTCGACGAAGACCACGTCGGACTGGGAATTGCCGGTGCGCAGCGGCAATATCTCCTGATAGGCGGGCGAGTCGTACCATGCACGTGCCTGCTGCCGGTTGGGAAACTCGATGACTATGAGATAGCCCGGCCAGGTGTTTTCAACGACTTCCACCTCGCCTCCGTGCACCACGAAGCGGCCGCCAAACGGTTCCAGTGTGGCATCGATCTTGTGCAGGTACTCGACGATCTGCGGCCCCGGCGTGACCTGGCGCATATGGGCGACGGCGTAGGCGGTCATGGCGTAATCTCCTTGTGGTCGAAGGCCGGACAACCGGCTTGATGGGAGCAGTTTGCCGAGACGTAGTACGCTGGTCGATTACCCCAGAGGTAATGACACTGAATACAAAAACCGACGCGCGGCTGCCGTCACCTGAAAGATATTTCCGCCTGGCACCGATGATTTTGGCACACCTGCGCTGTCCTTATCGATGAGCGCGCCTGGATGGTCCGGCGGCCGGGAACGAGAGGTGATCCATGGGATCGTTGCAAAATCAGAATGTCGTCGTCGTCGGAGGCAGCCGTGGTGTCGGCCGCTCGATCGCGGAGGCCGCCCTCAAAGAGAAAGCGACGGTGCTCGCCGTCGCCCGCGGAAAACAGGCCCTGGCGCAATTTGCCTGGGAGGTCTCGGGCGTGAAGACGCTCGCGGTCGATGCTACGGTGGACTCCGCCCCGGATAAGGTCTTCGCCGCGCTTGAGCCGGACGTGCTGGTGATCTGTGCAGGCGCGCTGGCGCCTTCTGCGCCGGTGCATGAACAGAACTGGAAGGCGTTCTCGGCAAATTGGGACACGGACGTCAAGGCGTCGTTCCTGTTTTGCCGGGCCGCTCTGCGGCGTCCGCTCAAGCCGGGGACCCGGATCGTTCTGATCTCCAGCGGCGCAGCCTTGACCGGCGGACCACCGAACGCCGGCGGCTATGCCGGCGCAAAACGCATGCAGATGTTCCTGGCCGGTCATAGCCAGAAGGAGGCCGACCGGCTTGGCCTCGGCCTGCGCTTCATGGCGCTCGCGCCGATGCGCATCATGCCGGAAACCGGCGTGGGCAAGGCCGGCGTCGACAGCATAGCGGCCTATATGGGCATCCAGCCGGCGGACTTCATCGCCGCCATGACCGACATGCAAACGCCGGCCGATGTCGGACGGGCGGTGGTCGCACTCGCCACCGGCCAGCCGCAAGGCAGTTCCTTCATGGTGAGCGGTAGCGGGCTTGCCCCGGCCGCCTGAGGGGCGCGTAATGCAACGCTCGCTCGTAACCGCACAAGCCACATGACAGACGCTCAACCACCTCTGGAACCAGCAGGCCAGCCGATCCTCGATCGGCTGGCCTTCGAGAAGGTCACGGCCGCGCATCGCCGCGAGCTCAAGCTGCATTGTTATCGCATGATGGGTTCGCTGCACGAGGCCGACGACCTCGTCCAGGACACGTTGCTTCGCGCCTGGCGCGCAAGATCGGAGTTCGACGGGCGAGGTTCGGTTCGCGGTTGGCTTTACATGATCGCGACCAACGCTTGCCTCAACGCCATCAAGGCGAGGTCGAGGGCGCGTCGCATTCTCCGGGAACCCGGACGGCCGCCCTCGCACGGGGCGGCCATAGGCGGGCCGGTAGCCGACATCGCCTGGCTGGAGCCCTACCCCGACGCCGAGCTTCCCGACGTTGCCGGCAGCGAGCCAGGTCCGGAAGCCCGTTACGAGAGCCGCGAGGCCGTCCAGCTCGCCTTCGTCGCGGCGATCCAGGATCTGCCGCCCAGGCAGCGCGCCGCGCTGCTGCTTGCCGACGTCCTCGGATGGTCGGCCGTCGAGACGGCGCGTTTGCTGGGCGGATCGACGGCTTCGATCAACAGCGCGTTGCAGCGCGCCCGCGTAACGCTGGCGGCGCGCTATCCTCAGGGACGGCCGGCCAGCCGATCACGGCCCAGCCCCGAAGAAGGCCTGCTTCTCGAACGCTACATGCAGGCCTGGCAGGCCGCCAATCTCGACAGCTTGATCGAGCTGCTGCGTGAGGACGCCATCTATACCATGCCGCCTTGGCGTGAATGGTATCAAGGCCGCGAAGCGATCCGCGGTTTCTTCGAGACCGTCTGGCCGAGGTTTGGCGGCTTCCGCTCGCTGGCCACCCGCGCCAATGCCCAGTCGGCGGTCGGGGTTTATTCCCGCAGCCACGATGGCCCTGAATGGCGGGCCCATTCCCTGCATGTGTTCGACGCAGCCGAGGGCGGGATCGCTTCCTTGACGATCTTCATAGGGCCGCTCGGGCCATCTCTGTTCCCGGCCTTCGGCCTGCCACCAGCCTAGCTTACCCCTGGGCCAGCCTTATCGGTCGAGTTCCGGGAAATATGGGTCCGAGAAAAACCTTCGGTCGCGCTCGCCTTGCAGGCAGTCGATCGGTGCGTCGATGCGGATCGTCCTCGGATCCAGCTTGGGATACTCGATGCCGCTGACCTCGAGGATCAGTTTGCGGCGAGTGGCGGTGGCGAATTCGGAAGCAGCATAGATCGGCAGCACGAACGAGCCCGGCCCGCCGGTAACGCATTCGGCATAATACCGGTCGAGATGGCTGAAGGTGGGTGACGGGCTGATCAGGATCGGCAGCCCGTTGATGACGATACCCTTCGCCAGCGCCGCATCGCGTGCCGTTGTGACCGGCAAGCCGGTGTTGTTTGGGCCGTCCCCCGAGACGTCGATGACGCGGCGTTTGCCGGTGAAGGCCGTGCCGTTGAAAAGCTCGGCGCCGAAAGCCACAGCACCGGAAATCGAGGTGCCGCGAAAGCTCCTGAACGGGCGGGCCGCGATCTTGTCGGCGAAAGCGTAGGCGCTCTCCTTGCTGTCGACGACCTGCCAGGCAATGACCGCATCGTCGCGGATGGTGCCGGCCCATTCGAAATACGCGATGGCGATGCGGCCGAAGGTGCCGGCACGCACGGCGTTGATGAAGTCGGGGTGGCGCAGCGCCGCGACATAGCCGGCGCGCTGCAGGGCAAACTCCCTTTCATCCATCGACTGCGAGATGTCGACGGCCAGCACCAGCTCGACATCGACGGCAATTGCATTGGCCGGTGCGGCCGCAGGTGCCGCCGGGGTGCAGGCCAGGCAGGCGAGCAGGGCGAGAGCGTCAAGCATGGCCGATCGGAACGTTCCCATCTGAAACGATCGCGACAGTTTTTCGCCGCGATCGCGGCGAAATAAAGCTTGCCTTCTATTTCTTTCGGCCAGCCGAAACGACAACCGGGGGCGGTTCGATGGCACCTGCCCTGATACGGGCCGGCTTGAGTGGCGGCTGGCCGGCATCCTTGACGATGGTCAACGCCCGCCGGAAGAAGCGGGCATTGTGCTGGCCGCGGCCGATATTGAGGATCGCGGCGTCGGGAAGGCGCTTCTCCAGCATCGACAGCACTTGCCTCAGCGTTGGGCCGTCGAACGCGTCCAGCGCCTCGTCGATGATCACCCATTTCGGCCGTCGCAAGGCCAGCCTGGCAAAGGCCAGCAGACGCTGCTCGTCGTCGCTGAGCTCACGCTCCCAGCGCGCCGAGCGATCGAGCGAGGACGACAGGCGTTGCAGCCCGACATCGGCCAGCACCTCCGAGATCTCGGCATCGCTCGCCTCCGCCGCGCCGTCTGAATGGTTGAGCACCTCGCGCAGCTTGCCGAGCGGGAAATAGGGGGTACGCGGAACAAAGATCGGCGCTTCTCCGGCCGGCATGCCGATCCGTCCGCTGCCCCATGGCCACAGACCGGCAATGGCCCGGAAGAACAGCGTCTTGCCGGCGCCCGGATCTCCGGTGATCATGACCCGGTCGCCGGCGCGGATTTCGACATGCGGCTCGGCAAGCTTGGTGCATCCCTCCGGCGAGGCGACCTCGAGTTTCTCGAAGGTCAGGCTGCCGTCCGGGTTTTCGCCGAACGAAATGCGCCTTTCCGTATGGTGCAGCGCGTCGGTGTCGCCAAGCGCGATGCGAAAGTCGGCGACCCGCATCAGCGTAGCGCGCCAATCGGCGATGCCGCCGATATTGTTGATGAACCAGCGCAGCGACGAATGGACCTGGTTGAAAGCGCCGACGGCCATCATCAGGCCGCCAAAGCTGATATCGCCGGCGAAATAGACCGGTGAGGCGACCAGGATCGGTGCGACGACAGTGATCCAGCCATAGGTGTCGGTAACCCAGGAAAGATTGATCTGGGCGCTGTAGATGCGCCGCATGGCGCCCAGCACCATGCCGAGATCGAATTCGAGCCGGCGCCTGGCATCGGCCTCGCCGTGCGCCAGCGCGATGGCATCGACATTCTCGTTGACGCGAACCACCGAGGAGCGCAGCTCCGCTTCACGCGTATAGCGATCGTTGTTGAAGCGGATCAACGGTCGCCCGACCAGCCAGCTCAACCAGGAGGCGGTGCCAGCATAAAGGATCGCCGCCCAGACCATGTAGCCGGGTATGGCCAGCAAATGGCCGCCTATGTGGAAGACGAAGCCGGAAGACAGCGACCACAGGACCCCAACGAACGAGGCAAGCAGGATGCAGGACTGCAGCAGGCCGATGCCAAGACCGGTGGAAAGATCGGAGAGATGCCCGGCATCCTGCTGCAGGCGCTGGTCGGGATTGACGCCGATGGCGCCGGCATGGGTCAGCCGGAAGGCACGCGCCGGCCGCATCCATTCGTCGATCAGGTCGAGCGTCAGCGCCTCGCGCAGCTTCAGGCGGAGCATCTGGTCGAGCCAGGTCTGGCCGACATTGAGCACCACAAGCCCGCCGGCGATGCCGGCAAAGACCAGAAGCTGATGCAGGAAAGCCGGCATGTCGCGCCGCGCAAGCGCGTCGTAGAAAGGCTGGTTCCAGCGATTGAGCAGAACCTGCCCGATTGAGCTCGCCACGATGACGGCGACGATGCCGATCGCTGCCCAAAGCAATTGTTTTCGCACTGGCGAGCTGGTCAGTGCCAATTTGATTGTTGCCAGCTGCTCACGCAGGCTGCTGGCTTCGATCGACGTGGCAAGCTTCTGGGCGCTGGCCTCGACATCCGGACGATCATCCATCGGTTAAATCCTTGCATTCGGAGCAATGCCAAACCGGTCATAGGATCGGCCGCACGGCCTTCAATCGGACAGCAAACCTGATATCGTCAGATAGGCGTGAAAAAGCACGTCTCGGATCACGAACGCGTCATCCTGGCGGTGCCGGGTGTTCGGCCCGCGACAGCCGGCCAAGCGTCGGCGCGCCATGCGGCGAGAGAACCGGCACGAAGACGCGGCGGGACGCGCGCTGGGCAACCGGCACGCCTTGATAGAGCCGCTTCTGCGCCTCGACGACAATAACGCCCGAAAAGATCGGCCAGAAGCGCCGGCCGGCGCGTTCCAGCACGTTATGGAACTGCATCATGAAACGTCGCGGCGACGGCGGGAAGAACAGCGCATCGGACCACGCCGCCGGCGTGAAATTCGCTTCGCGCAGCAATTCGGTCAGCTGGCCGCGCGAGAACGGTCGGCCATTGCCGAAAGGCGTATGCTCGAAGCGTGCCCAGACACCGCGCCGGTTGGGCACGACGATGACGACGCGGCCGGCCGGCGACAGCACCCGCCAGATCTCGTTCAGCGTCTCGCGCGGGTTCTCGACATGTTCGAGCGAATGGACGAGCAGCATGCGGTCGATGCAGGAATCGACCAGCGGCAGTTCCTCATCGAAGACCAGCGCGGTCGCCGTCGGCCCGGTCGCCGGCCAGACCACCGCGCCCTGTGTTGCCGGCATGAAGGCAAAGACACGCTCGGCATCGCTGCCGAAGCGTTCCAGCCACGGCAAGGTATAGCCGAGGCCGACCAGCCGCTCGTTGGGCACGACGGCCCATATCGAGGACAGCGCCATGGTGATCGAGCGTTCGGCCAGGCGGCCGAGCGTGGTTGAATAAAACGAACGGAGATCGACAATGTCTGAATGCATGCGCGGAACGGTAGCTTCGAAGCAGTCCAAGTTCAACAAAGGCAGATGACATCGGCTGGCAGGCGCCCTATGTCTGCGGCAATAAAGGGAGAGATGCGATGCCGGTCGAGATCGAACAATTCATGTGCCGCAGCGACAATTTCGGCGTGCTGGTGCATGACCCGAAAAGCGGTCAGACGGCGCTCATCGATGCGCCCGAGGAGGCGCCCATCCTGGCGGCGATCAAGCGCACCGGCTGGACCCCGACGATGATCCTGACCACTCACCACCATCTCGACCACGTCGAGGCCAATCTGGCGCTGAAGGAGCGCTTCAAGCTGCGCATTGTCGGGCCGGAAGCCGAAAAGGCAAAGATTCCCGGCATCGACGAAACTGTCGAGCAAGGCTCGGTCGTCCATCTCGGCGACGAGCGGATCGAGGTCATCGCCACACCCGGCCATACCGCCGGCCATGTCACCTATCATCTGCCGGCGTCGAAAGTGGCTTTCGCCGCCGACACGCTGTTTGCGCTCGGCTGTGGGCGGCTGCTCGAATGCAAGCCGCCGGTGATGTACGAATCCCTGAAGAAGCTCGCGGCGCTGCCGGCCGAGACGGTTATCTATTGCGGCCATGAGTATACGCTGGCCAATGCCCGTTTCGCGCTCACCGTCGACCCGACCAATTCGGCGCTGAAAGAGCGCGCCGCCAAGGTCGAGGCGCTGCGCGCCGACGGCAAACCGACGCTGCCGACGACGATCGGCGAGGAACTGTCGACCAATCCGTTCCTGCGCTGGCACGATCCGGCGATCCGCAGGCATCTCGGCCTGGAGAAGGCCTCGGATGCCGAAGTGTTCGCCGAGATCCGCAAGCGCAAGGACAATTTCTGAGCGGCGCCAGGAGCTAGGGTCATGACCAGTTCCGCCGAAATCATCGCCCTGCTCGGCCTGAAGCCGCATCCGGAAGGCGGCTGGTATGCCGAGACCTTTCGCGACGGCGCGGAAGGCGCCCGCGGCCATTCGACGGCGATCTATTTCCTCCTGGAGAAGGACCAATTGTCGGCCTGGCACCGGGTCAGGGACGCGGCGGAGGTCTGGCACTTCTATGACGGCGCGCCGCTGGCGCTGTCGATACACCGAGAAGGCGGTCCCGTCATCGAGGAGATCCTCGGTACGGCACTTGCCGCGGGCGAGCGGCCGCAGATCGTCGTGCCGGCAGGCTGGTGGCAGTCGGCGCGCAGCCTCGGCGAATGGACCCTGGTCGGCTGCACCGTGGCGCCGGGTTTCGATTTCGCCGCCTTCGAACTCGCCGAACCAGGCTGGCTGCCGGGCACGCCCTAGGCACCTTAGCCCAACAGGAAACCCAGCGTGACCGCCAACTGGCCGACGTAATACAGCACCCAGACTGCATGGCGCACCCAAATGCGGTGCGGCGAGATGGCGGGCAGCAGGAACTTTTCCGCAGCGAGCAGCCCGTCGGACAGCATGAGCAGGACGACGCCGACGACGACCCAGACGCTGTTCAGGGTGAGCGCCGCAATGCCCATGGCAAGCAGTGCCGCGGCATGGATGCCAATCGGCAAACGCAAGGCCGGGCCGATGCGGCGCCAGAGCGCGAAAACCATCGCCAGCGCCAACACGGCCATCGCCAGGGCGATAATTCCTCGCCACGGTTCGGCCGAGAGCAGCCCGAGGCCGCTGCCGGCGCGCAGGAACAGCACGACGTAAAGCACATGCGCGGCAAGAAAACTGGCCGTGCCGCCAAGAAATGCCTTCTCGCCGTCGCGCGACAGGAAGGCGTCGCCGATGGCACTGGCGCCCAGCGCGGCGACGAGCAGCCATGGGCCGCCCTGCTGCGCGACCAGCACCGGCAGCATCGCCACCGCCAATGTCCTTGCCGCCGACCGCGAAAGGCGCGGCGGCATGCCGAGGCTGAACGCGTAAATCACCGCCGCCGCCAGCGAAAACAGCAGCGTCGCATTGGCATTGGCATCGATGCCGCCGGAAAACGGCATCAAGCGTTTGCCTCGCTCGTAGCCCTCTTGCGCAGCAACAGCGATTTCGCCGCCAGTGCCGCGCCGCCGGTGATCAGCACGCAGGCGGCGAGGATGCGCCATGACGGCTCGGCGAAGCCGGCGGCGATCAGCACCAGGGTGGACAGCAGCGGCGCGGCATAGCTCGCCGCCCCCAGCACCTGGATGTTGCCGCGCTTGACGCCGATGTCCCAGGCATAGAACGCCGCCCCCACCGGCATCAGACCGAGGCCGAGCACGGCCAGCCACTGGCCGGCGCCGGCGGGCAGCACCGTCTGTTCAAGCAACAGATGGCAGATGAGCGAAAGGGCCGCGGTGGCGGCGCAGAACCAGGTGACGATGCTGGTCGGCACCGACGGGAAGCGTCGCGACAACAGCGAATAGGACGACCACAGCACCGCGCAGACGCCGGCCATCGCGTAGCCGAAGGCATAACGCGCGTCGAAGGCAAGCCCGCCGCCCTTGGTGACGATCAGGACCGTGCCGGCAAGGCCGAGCAGCGCGCCGGCGACGTGGTTCCAGGCCAGCCGCTCGCCCGGCATCAGCGCCGACCCCAGCACGATCAGCAGCGGCCACAGATAGGCAATCAGGCTGGCCTCGACGGCCGGCGCATTGCGCAGCGCGGTGAAATAGAAGAAGTGGTAGCCGAACAGGCCGGCAATGCCGATCACCCAGACCTGGCGCGGTATCTTCGCGGCCCCGTCGGCTGCCGGCATGAACAGCCGGGCAACCAGCCCGACGCAGGTGCCGATCGTGAAGGTGATTGCTGAAAGCAGGAACGGCGGCACGGCGCCCGAGGCATCCGTAAGCAGCGCCAGCAGCGCCCACATGGCGACCGCGCAGAAGCCGATCAGTGTTGCGCGCGCCATACCCGTCGCCCCCTGCCCATCGTTGGCGGCGCACCATCACGCCTATTCGTTTGCTTCGAACCGCTCTGCGCTGATCGTCAGCGGGCCGATTTGCGTGCTGACCGTGGCGCGGATCGGCGCATATACGCCGCTTTGGCCGACCGGTGCAAACGTCACCATGATGCGGCTGCGTTTCTTCAGGTAGTTCAGCGCCTTGCGGTTCTTGCGGTAACCGGCCACCGGCTCGAAGCCCAGCCTGCAGGTGACCGTATCGCCCTTGTAGCCGGCCACCGAGATCGACCCTTTGGACTCGTAGGTCAGTTTCAGATCGGCACGCATTTCGCCGTCATAGAGCTTCACCGTGCGCCCGCAGACCTGGTCGAGGCTGTCGGCATGGATGACGGTGGCGGCCATCGGATCGAGGACCGATACGAGATGGCTGCCGGCCAGCGGTATCCAATTCTCGGGATTGCGCTTCTTCGGCTCAGGCACGACCTTGGTCGAGGTGACGACGCCGTTGGCAAACTGGATGTCGATCATCGATGCCTTCTTGCCGGACGTGTAGTCGGCGTGGAACGCTTGCGGCTGCAACTGCTTGCCCGAAATCTTGCCCTTCGACGAGATCGTGCCTCGCGTGTCGTCGAACAAAGTGGCGAGCCCGGCGGCGGAAACGCTGCCCTCGATCGAATAGGTGTCGCCCTCGTAATGGCTGGAGAATTTCGCCTTGGCCACGGAGAGGCCGAGGAACGACACCGAATATTCGCCCGTGAAGGATTGCGGCTCAGCGGCCGAAACCGTCGTCGAAAGCGCGACGGCCATCAGCACGACCAGGGCATGGAGGAAAGAACGAGGCATGGCGGGTCCTTGATTGTCGACCGGACGGGGCGGCTCCGGTCTGGCATGTCCCTGTGCGACCGCTTATAGGCTGAATTCCGGCCTTAATGTGAAAGGCGCCGTCGGCAGGCAACGTTGGGGCTGGTCGACAGCCAAAATAAAAAACCCGCCTCGGCGGGCGGGTCGTTGGAGCCAATTAGCACCATACCGAAATTAGTAGCATAGCTGCCGGCACAAAGCAAGAACAAAATGTGGCCACCTGGAAAATCGCTACAGGTTTGCGCAGCCCCTCATCGCCCTGCCGGGCACTTCTCCCCGTATAGGGACGGGGAGAAGGTCGCCTTGCAAAGGGTTTCGCCAATTTGCGAAGTTGCAGAAGCGCCGAGCCTGCGGCCAAGCCCCTTCTCCCCGTCACTATACGGGGAGAAGGTGCCGGCAGGCGGATGAGGGGCAGCGCCGGCATCGGTCATCTTTTGATTGATTCCCTTGGCACTAACCAACCCCAAGCTTGACGCCTCGGCGAAATGCAACTATGGAACGCCAACTTTTTCCATAAGGCCGCCTGACCGAAACCGCGCGCCACCCGGCGCGGGTCGAATGTTTGGCCAGGACCGAGAACCGAAGGTTAGAACCATGTCCCGCACCTGCGAACTCACTGCCAAGGCAGTCATGTCCGGCAACAATGTGAGCCACGCCAACAACAAGACCAAGCGTCGCTTCCTGCCCAATCTCGTCAATGTGACGCTGATCTCGGAAGCGCTGAACCAGAACGTGCGCCTGCGCATTTCGGCCAACGCGCTGCGTTCGGTCGAGCATCGCGGCGGCCTCGACGCCTTCCTGGCCAAGGCCGATGCCAAGGAATTGTCGCAGCGCGCCCGCCTGTTGAAGAAGCAGATCGCCAAGAAGCTCGCCGAGCAGCCGGCCGCCTGAGTTTTTCGGCGGCAGCCGCCTTCCAGGGCGCGGTCCGAACTCCGGATCGCGTTCCGCTGGTTCCATTACCCAGGATAAAAAAATGATTTTCCTCTCGCGGTACCTGCCCTTCGTGGCGGCCATGGCGCTCGTCGTCGTGGCCTCGAACATCCTCGTGCAGTTCCCGATGCAAGGCGCAATCGGCGGGCTGTCGCTGGCCGACATCCTGACCTGGGGCGCCTTCACCTATCCGTTCTCCTTCCTGGTCACCGATCTCGCCAACCGCCGCTATGGGCCGGCGGTGGCGCGCAGGATCGTCTTTGTCGGCTTCATGACAGCGGTGATCTGCTCGATCGTCATCTCACCGCTGCTGTTTCGCCACGGCCTGATCGAATTCGAGACCGCCGCCGACCGGCTGGTGCGCATTGCCGCGGCGTCGGGTGCCGCCTTCCTCACCGCGCAGTTGCTCGACGTCACCGTGTTCAACCGGCTGCGCCGGCAGAGCTGGTGGCGCGCACCGATCGTCGGCACGCTGGTCGGCTCCGTTTTCGATACGGTGGTGTTTTTCACCGTCGCCTTCGCGGCGGCGTTCGCCTTCGCCGGGCCCAACGACGGCTTTGCGCTGGAAACCGCGCCGCTGATGGGCGTGCTGCCGGTCGAGACGATGCGCTGGGTCTCCTGGGCGCTCGGCGATCTCAGCGTCAAGCTGATCATAGCGGTGGTGGCGCTGATCCCCTACCGGCTGCTTGCCGCCCGCTGGAGCCAGCCGGCACTGGCAGCATGATCCCGAAAAGTGGGAACCGGTTTTCGGACAAGATCATGCTCAAAGACTATCGAGCATGATCCCCTGGCTTCAACTGGACTCGGCAAAAACGCCTGACGGCGGACAGGAACTCCGCCTGAAGCGGCGCGGCGGCGAATTCTCGATCATGCTTGGCGCGAACGAGCTGATGAACAGCCGGCTCAGCGGTTCCGAAGAGGCGCTGGCGAAACTGTCCTGCCAAAGGATTGCCGGCCGCCGGACCCCAAACATCCTGATCGGCGGCCTCGGCATGGGCTTTACCTTGCGCGCGGCGCTGGCCGAGCTTGCCGACGACGCCCAGGTCACCGTTGCCGAACTGGTGCCGGCGGTCGTGATTTGGGCGCGCGGCCCGATGGCCGAGCTGTTCGGCGGCTGCCTTGACGACCCGCGCGTCAGCATTCGTGAGGCCGATGTCGGTCAGCTCATCCGATCGCAAGCTTCGGCCTGGGACGCGATCCTGCTCGATGTCGACAACGGCCCCGAGGGCATCGTCTACAAGGCCAACGATGCGCTCTACAGCGCAGCCGGCCTGATCAGCGCGAGAGCAGCTCTCAAGCCCGGCGGTGTGCTGGCGGTCTGGTCGCAGGGCCCTGACGCAGGTTTCACCCGAAGGCTCAAGCAGGCCGGCTTCACGGTCGAGGAGGTCAAGGTGCGGGCTCACGGCAAGCGCGGCGCCCGTCACATCGTCTGGCTCGCGAGCAAGGGGCAATAGGCCACCTCGCAATCCGGGCGGGCCTTGTTGGACGCCGCCCGGTACGCCGGCGAACCTCTACCTCGCCTTCTGAAGCTCGGCGGCAAGCGCCTGCAGCAGCCCGCGCGTGCCCTCCTCGCGCCCTTGCGCTGAATCGACGCCATCGAAGAACGCACCCTGTTCGGTATAGGTCAGGCGGGTGCCCTCGCCGGAAGGTGCAAGCTCGACCGTGGTGAGCGACGCCGACAGCGGCTGCGCCCCGACCGCCATCCGGTATGAAAATACGATGCGCCGGTCAGGGACGATGTTCTGGAACTGCGCATCGAGCCTGATCTCCGGGCCGCCCTGGTAGCTGAACCGCGAAACCTCGCCGCCGCCGACACGGAAATCGAAGGTGAATTCGGCGATGGTGAAGCCGTCGCCTTCGACGCGCCAGCGCCGCACCGTCGCCTTGTCGGCAAAGGCGAAGAAGACGCGCTCGGGCGATTGCGGATAGGTCCGCTCGATCGTGAAGGTCGAATGGATGACGGAGTGCTCGTCGTTAACCGGGGCAATCTGGTTCATTTCTTGTCGTCCTTTTCCTGCTCGTGGAGTGTTGCTTTCGATTGGTCAGTCTCCGCCAGGATCTGGCCGAGACGGTCGAGCTGGCGTTCGGCCGGCGTACGGCGCGCGGCGATCCAGTCGGCAAGCGGGGCTAGCCCGCCGGGCTCGATCCGGCAGGTGCGCACGCGCCCGATCTTTTCGCTGCGGATCAGCCCGCACGCTTCAAGCACCTGGAGGTGCTGGAGCACGGCGGCGAAGGTCATGCCGAACGGCTCCGCCAACTGGCTGACGGTGGCCGGCCCGCGGCTCAGCCTTTCCAGGATTGCCCGGCGCGTCGGCTCGGCAAGAGCCCGCAGGATGCTGTCAATCTCGGAATACTTAAGCATGGACTTGAGTATTTCGCCGATGACACAAATTGTCAAGTCACGACTAAAGTATTTTTGCAGATGGTGAGAGCCGGCTGGAAAACCCGCGACGCGGGTCATTGCCAGGGGAAATTGCAAGGGAAATTGCCTGCGCTGCAAAACGGCGCGGAAACGCCAGCGATGCTGTCAGCCAGCAGGCCGGTCGCGCGTCAATCCTCGTGCAGCACAAATTCCAGGTAAAGATTGCGCTGCAGGATCGAGTGGTTGTCGTCGGACATCAGCGCCACGATCAGCGCGCCATCGTCGCGGGTCCAGACGTCGAGCGCTTCCATGTTGTCGATCTGGTAGCCCATGTCGGCTTCGAGCAGCACCGGCCCGTCGGCGACGGCGCCCTTCTCGACGCTTTCGCCATAGATGCGCCGCAGCCGCATCTTGACGCCGCCGGCCATCGAAAAACTGCGCTCCAGAAGCAACAGGTCGCCGTCCGGCAGGAAGGCGCCGTCGGTGATGTCGAAATCGCCATTGCGCTTGACGGTGAAGACGCCCTTGCGCGGCCCTTCGATGATCGCGGCAAAGATGTTGCCGGTCTTGTCGAGGCTCTTTTCCGACACCACGACCAGTCCGCCCGCGTGCTGCCCGTTGAGATTGGCGCGGGTGACGGTCTCAAAGCCGCGATTGCGCCGAAGTTCCCAGGCCGGAATCAGGAAGTCCAATTGCCTGAACGGCGCCTTCATGTCGTCCGGATCGATCTTGAACTCGGCGATACGGTGATCGCGCTCGAAACCGACCGTGGCAATGCCGTCCTTGACCGCGAGGCCTTCGGCATCGACCGCCCATTTCTCGTCGATCGGCTGGCCGGCCGCATCGACCATCTGCTGCATGCGAAAATTCTGGATGCCGGAAGGCCGCTTGTCGGCATCGTGAACGAGGGTGCCGAAGAACCAGAAGCCGGTGTCGGCGACGCCGATGAAATCGCTGCCTGGCTTGAGGAACCGAAGCGCCGACAGCGCGCCGAAATCGCGCGTCGGCGAGGTCATTTCGAGCCCGCCGACGAATTCGAGCGGCCCGAACTGTTTTTCGTCATTGCCGATGCGAAACTGGGTTATGGGCCGGGCCGAGATTTCGGCCGGCTCGACCGAGGCCGGGCCGGCAGCGACAGCCGGGGCCAAAGTGATGCCGAACAACGCAATGGCGGCCAAAAGCTTCTGCCAAAAGCCGCCGCGGGAAAAAATCATCCGGCGCGCCGCATGCCGCCGCGCCGCGTGTCGCGCACGGTTTCCTCGGCGAACAGCGAGGCCAGCTGCTCGGTCATGGCGCCGGCCAGTTCTTCGGCATCGACGATGGTGACGGCGCGGCGATAGTAGCGGGTGACGTCGTGGCCAATGCCGATGGCCAAAAGCTCGACCGGCGAGCGCGTCTCGATGAGCTCGATGATGGCGCGCAGATGCCGCTCGAGATAATTGCCCGGATTGACCGACAGCGTCGAATCATCGACCGGCGCGCCGTCCGAGATCATCATCAGGATCTTGCGCTGCTCCGGCCGCGCGATCAGCCGGTTGTGCGCCCACAGCAGCGCCTCGCCGTCGATGTTTTCCTTGAGCAGGCCCTCGCGCATCATCAGGCCGAGGTTGCGGCGCGCCCGACGCCACGGATGGTCGGCGGATTTGTATATGATGTGGCGCAGATCGTTGAGCCGGCCGGGGTTCGGCGGCTTGCCTTCCTTCAGCCATTTCTCGCGCGCCTGTCCGCCCTTCCAGGCGCGGGTGGTGAAGCCGAGGATTTCGACCGAGACGCCGCAGCGTTCCAGCGTGCGCGCCAGGATGTCGGCGCAGGTCGCGGCGACGGTGATCGGCCGGCCGCGCATCGAACCCGAATTATCGAGCACCAGCGACACCACCGTGTCGCGGAATTTGGTATCGCGCTCCTGCTTGAAGGACAGAGGCTGCATCGGGTCGATGACGACGCGCACCAGCCGTGCCGGATCGAGATAGCCTTCTTCGAGGTCGAAATCCCAGGAGCGGTTCTGCTGCGCCATCAGGCGGCGCTGCAGCCGGTTGGCCAGCCGCCCGACGACGCCGGAAAGGTTGGCGAGCTGCTTGTCGAGGAAGGCGCGCAGCCGGTCGAGTTCCTCCTCCTCGCACAGTTCCTCCGCACCAACGGTCTCGTCGAAGGCCGTGGTGAAGACCTTGTAATCGATCTCTTTCGGCAGATTGGTGAAGGGGTTGTCGTTGCGGCGCGCCTCGCCGGGCGTCTCCGCATCGGCGTCGTCATCGTCGGAGAGATCCTCGGCGGTAGCGTCGGAGGCTTCCGTCTCGGCCGATTGCTCGTCGTCCGACGATGCCTCGGTATCCTCGGACTGCGACTGCTCGGAGCCGGAATCGTCTTCGCCGCCCTCCTCGCTCTGCTCCTCGCCTTGCGGTTGGTTTTCGTCGTTGTCCTCGGAGTCTTCCGTCTCCTGGTCATCGCCGAGCTCCTCGGCCATTTCCATGGAGGCGAGCATCTCGCGCACCACGCGGGCGAACGCCTGCTGGTCATCGAGCTTTGCCGACAGCCCGTCGAGATCGGCGCTGGCTTTTTCCTCGACCCAGGGCCGCCAGAGATCGACCAGCCGTTCGCCGCTTTTCGGCACAGTGCGGCCGGTCAGCTTTTCGCGCACCATCAGCGCCAGCGCTTCCTCGATCGGCGCGTCGGCCTTGTCCTTGACGTCGACGAGGTTGGTCCTGGCGTATTTGTCCTCCAGCATCGAGCCGATATTGTCGGCGACGCCCTGCATGGCGCGGCTGCCGATCGCCTCCACCCGGGCCTGCTCGACCGCGTCGTAGATGGCGCGGGCCTGCTTGCCTTCCGGCGCCAGCCTGGTGTGGATGCGCGCATCGTGGCAGGCGCGCTTCAGCGCCATGGAATCGCCGAGCCCGCGGGTGATGGCGATGTCCGCCTTCGATGCCTTCTTCGGCAATTCCGGCAGCCGGGCGCGGCTGCCGGCCAGCGCCGGCCGGTCCTTGGCGAAGCCGACCTCGAGATCCTTGTCGCCGGCGATGGCGCGCATGCAGACGGTGACGGCGCGCTTGAAGCTGTCGTTCTCAGCGCCGGTCTTGGATTTGTTTCGCGTGTTGTCGCCCGGACCCGCCATCGAGACTCTGCTTAGCCCAGCACCACATTGGCAGCCGATTCCGGCAGATCTTCGCCGAAGGCGCGCTGATAGAACTCGGCGACCAGCGAGCGTTCCAGCTCGTCGCATTTGTTGAGGAAGGTCAGCCGGAACGCCATGCCGATATTGCCGAAGATTTCGGCATTCTCGGCCCAGGTGATAACCGTGCGCGGGCTCATAACCGTCGACAAATCGCCGTTGATGAAGGCCGAGCGCGTCATGTCGGCGACGCGCACCATCTTGTTGACGATCTCCTTGCCCTTGCCATCGCGGTAGTGCTTGGCCTTGGCCAGCACGATGTTCACTTCATTGTCGTGCGGCAGGTAGTTCAGCGTGGTGACGATCGACCAGCGGTCCATCTGCGCCTGGTTGATCTGCTGGGTGCCGTGGTAGAGGCCGGTGGTGTCGCCCAGCCCAACCGTGTTGGCGGTCGAAAACAGCCGGAAGGCCGGGTGCGGGCGGATGACCCGGCTCTGGTCGAGCAGCGTCAGCCGGCCCGACGATTCCAGAACGCGCTGGATGACGAACATCACGTCCGGGCGGCCGGCATCGTACTCGTCGAAGCACAGCGCGACATTGTGCTGATAGGCCCAGGGCAGGATGCCGTCGCGGAATTCGGTGATCTGCAGCCCGTCCTTGACGACGATGGCGTCCTTGCCGACGAGGTCGATACGGCTGACATGGCTATCGAGATTGACACGCACGCAGGGCCAGTTGAGGCGGGCGGCGACCTGCTCGATATGCGTCGACTTGCCGGTGCCGTGATAGCCCGACACCATGACGCGGCGATTGTAGGCAAAGCCGGCGAGGATCGCCATGGTCGTGTTCTTGTCGAACAGGTAGTCCGGATCGATGTCGGGCACGTGCTCGCTCGTCACCGCATAGGCCGGCACCACCATCTTGGAGTCGAAGCCGAATGTCTCCTTCACCGACACCGTGGTGTCGGGCAGGTTGGCGATGTCGCGATCGACCTTGTTCATCTCTATCAACGTCTCCACAAGCGAAACGCCGCGTTTCGCCGGCAATCGATTTTGTTCGGGGGCGGTCTTAGAGCCTTTTCCAACCTTATGAAAGTTGGAAAGCGACACGAACCGTAAGGTCGCTCAGCACAAACCTGCCTGCTTGAGCACGCGATAGGCCTGGAGCACATCGCGGAACCGGTCTTCCGAACCTCTGTCGCCGCCATTCGCATCCGGATGGTGGCGTTTCACAAGTTCCTTATAGCGCGCCTTGATATCCTTGCCAGTTGCCTTTGTATCAAGGCCAAGCGTTTCCAGTGCCTTGGCCTCAAGCGGCTTGGCCTTGCGCTCGCGTGCTTCGCGCGGGTCCTTGGGGCCTTTGAACAGGTCGAACGGATCGCGCATGCGATTGTAGTAGCCGGCGCGACCGGAGCGCGCCTGGGCAAAGTCCGGCGAGGAGCGGGTCGAGGCGCCGTTGACGCCCATTTTCCAGGTCGGCCGATGGCCGGTCATGGCTTCCTTCTGGAAGCGCGCGATCTCGGTGTCGGGAACGCCCGAGAAATAATTGAAGCCTTTGTTGTACTCGCGCACATGGTCGAAGCAGAACTGGAAATACTCGCCTTCCTTCATCCGTCCGACCGGGGCACGGTGGGTACCGGCCTCCTTGCAGCCATCCCACTGGCAGATCGGCGAACGCGACTTCAGCTCCGCGTCCTTCTCCGGGCGGATGCGAATCTTCTCGAAATATTTTGGGTACGGCTTCATCTCACCCATTTATGGGCTGTTCGCTGATGCGAAACAAGAATTGACATTTTCGCGATGATCGCCCTAACCGCTGAATCGCGGCATAAAACCGGCGAATTGCGAATTTTGTGCGATGACATAGATGTGGTGAAGGGAAGCGGCGATGTCCATACAGGCAACGATGGAAGATAAGCTGAAAAAGGCGTTTTCGCCGGAACGGCTGGACGTCATCAACGAAAGCCATCTCCATGCCGGGCATCATCATGTGGATTCCGGCCATCACGCCACCTTCGACGGCACTGGCGAGACGCATTTCCGCGTCCGAATCGTCGCGCCAGCCTTTGCCGGCATGAGCCGCGTCGCGCGTCACCGCGCAGTCAACGATCTGCTGGCCGAGGAGTTGAAATCCGGCGTCCACGCCCTGGCGATCGAGCCGGTGGCGCCCGGTGAAAAGACCCGCTGGTAAATTTCAGCCGAGGCTCGCCCTCAGGAAAGCCATCACCGCGGCGGTCAATGCATCGCCGTCGGTGCCGAAGTCGCGATTGATCGACATGTGCGAATAGGCGCTGCCGTCGAACAGCGTGATCCTGGTTCCGGTGGCGCGCAGACGCCCGGCGAAGGCCTGCGCGTCCGCCGCGCGGGCTTTCGCCCGCGAATGGGCGATGAAGGTCGGCGGGTGCTTGCGGCCTTCCACATAGGTGACAGGCGACAGCGCGCGCCACTGCGCCGGATCGGGAAAGGCGCGGGCATAGACCCCTGCCATGCCGCCGCTTCTGGCCAGCGCCTCCAGATCGTAGGCCCTGGTGTCGTCGAGAACCAGCGCCGCGACGCCGGGCAGGCCGCCGCGCAGCCCGGTCAATGCGACGAGATGGCAGCCGGCCGAATGGCCCATGGCGACGATCCGGTCCGGATCGCCGCCATGCCTGGCGATGTTGGCGCGGACGTAACGATAGGCCAGTTCGACATCTGCCGCCTGGGTGGCGACGTCGGCTTCAGGCAGCATCCGGTAGTCGATCGAGACGAAGCCGAAGCCATTGTCGAGCAGGAAACCAGGCTTGGAATTGACATTGTTGCGGTTGCCGACCCGCCAGGCGCCGCCATGGACGAAGAAGACAACCGGCAGGCCGCTTGCGCCATCGCGGGAATAGATGTCGAGCTTGGCCGGCCCATAGTCGAAGGTTTCGGGCGAC
The DNA here is from genome assembly GCF_040321675.1 of Mesorhizobium sp. M0296. Classification (NCBI taxonomy): domain Bacteria; kingdom Pseudomonadati; phylum Pseudomonadota; class Alphaproteobacteria; order Hyphomicrobiales; family Phyllobacteriaceae; genus Mesorhizobium; species Mesorhizobium sp. M0296. The sequence goes on along the minus strand of NZ_JAMYRZ010000001.1, from coordinate 57,360 downwards.
GGCGAACGCAGCCGCAATGCCGCCGCCTGTCCCGGCAGCAGCGCCGCCATCGACGCCAGAAGCAGGCTTCGCCGATCGATCGTCACCAACTCCTGACTGCCCACGGCTGCCACAAGGTGCGCACTGTCATTCTCCAAGCATCGCCGGCTTGATCCTCAGCCGCGCGATACGGTTCTTGTCGCGCTTCATGACGACGAAGCGCTTGCCGTGAAACGTAAAGGCCTGCTTTTCGTCCGGGATCGACTGCGCCTCGTGGATGACAAGGCCGGCGATGGTGGTGGCTTCCTCGTCCGGCAGGTTCCAGTCGAGCGCCCGATTAAGGTCGCGGATCGGCACCGTGCCGTCGACGACGACGGAGCCGTCGGCCTCCTGCTTGACGCCCTGGATGTCGATGTCGTGCTCGTCGGCGATCTCGCCGACGATCTCCTCGATGATGTCTTCCAGCGTCACCAGCCCTTCGACCTCGCCATATTCGTCGACGACGATGGCGAAATGCGCCTTGCGGCGCAGGAAGGCATTGAGCTGCTCCTGAAGCGTCGTGGTGTCGGGCACGAACCACGGTTTCGACGCGATCTTCATCACGTCGATCCTGGAAAAATCGTTGCCGACCTCGTTCAGCGCGCGCAGCAGATCCTTCGCGTGCAGCACGCCGACAATGTTGTCGAGCGAACCCTTCCACAACGGCATGCGGGTGTGCGGGCTCTGCAGGATCTCGCGAACCACCGCTTCGGGCGGGTCGTCGGCGTTGACGGAGCGCATATTCGTGCGGTGGACCATGACGTCCGACACTTCGAGCTCCTCGAGGTCGAACAGGCCGCCGATGCGGGCGCGGTCCTCGCGCACCGCCTGGCCGTCGCGACGGAAATCGTCGACGGCGCCGCGCAGTTCCTCGCGCGCCGAGCGCTGCGGCTCGATGCGTTGCAGCTCGTAGCCGAAGGCGGCGAGCAGGCGCCGGCGCAAGACGAAGCCCAGCAGGCCGAGGCCGGCGAGCACGGCAGCCGCGATCCAGCCGGCCTGGCTCATCCCGGGCGGCTTTCCTGCCGACCCGGATGGTTCTCCCGGAGGAACGCCAGCACTTCCGAGGCCGGCACATCCCGGGCGATAAAGGCCTGGCCGATGCCGCGCGTCAGGATGAAGGTCAGCTCGCCGCGCGACACCTTCTTGTCCTGGGTGGTGAAGGAGAACAGCGTCTCGGCGTCGGGCAGTTCGCCTGGAATGTCGGCCATGCGCCAGGGCAGACCGACGGCGCGAAGATGCGCCTCGACACGCGCCGCGTCGTCGGGGCTCGCCAAATTGAGCCTTGACGAAAAGCGGTGCGCCAGCGCCATGCCGATGGCGACGCCCTCGCCATGCACGAGCCTTGCGCCGTCATAGCCGGTCGCCGCCTCCAGCGCATGACCGAAGGTGTGGCCGAGATTGAGCAACGCGCGGTCGCCGGTCTCGAACTCGTCGCGGGCAACGACGTCGGCCTTGGCACGACAGGCCTCGGCGATGGCCGCAGCCCGCTCCGGCCCGCCGACAAACACTTGACGCCAGTTTTCTTCCAGCCAGGCGAAAAACTCGGGCCGGTCGATCAGCCCGTATTTGGCCAGTTCGGCATAGCCGGCGCGAAACTCGCGGATCGGCAGCGTGTCGAGCACTTCGGTGTCGGCCAGCACCAGCCTCGGCTGGTGGAATACCCCGACCAGGTTCTTGCCGCGCTTGCTGTTGATGCCGGTCTTGCCGCCGACGGAGGAATCGACCTGCGCCAGCAGCGAGGTCGGAACCTGTACGAAGTTCATGCCGCGCCGCGCGATGCCGGCGGCAAAGCCGGCGAGGTCGCCGACGACGCCGCCGCCGAGCGCGATGACGACGTCGCCGCGCTCCAGCTTGGCGGCCAGCACGCCGTCGACCACCTCTTCGAGATGCGCAAAGCTCTTGGTCTTTTCGCCTGGCGGCAACGTGATGACGGCATGTTGGATGCCACCGCTTGCCAGGCCGGCCGCAAGCGTCGCGAGATGCGCGGCCGCAACGTTTTCGTCGGTGACGACCGCCGCCCGCGTCCCCGGCAGACAGCGCGAAATCTCGGCGCCGGCGCGTGACAGCAGGCCGGGACCGATCAAAATATCGTAGGCACGCTCGCCAAGCCCGACTTCGACAGAGACCGTTGCATCAGCGCTCACGACCGCACCTCGTCAATATCGGCAACGCCGAGATGGCCGCGCAGCGCGTCCACCACTTCGGCGGCAATGATCTCCTTGCGGTCGTCGCGGGTCGGCACGACGACATCGGCCGCGGCATAAACCGGGTAGCGTTCCGCCATCAGCCGTTCCAGCACGGCGCGCGGATCGGCGCTTTTCAGCAGCGGCCGGTTCTGTTTCTTGGAAACGCGCTCCATCAACAGGTCGATCTCGGCTTTCAGCCAAACCGAAACGCCATGGCTGGCGATCGCCTCGCGCGTCTGCGCGTTCATGAAGGCGCCGCCGCCGGTCGACAGCACCTGCGGCCCGTGCTCCAGCACACGCAGGATGACGCGCTGCTCCAGTGCTCGGAACTCCGCCTCGCCATAGCGCTCGAACAGGTCCGGAACGCTCATGCGCGAAACAGTTTCGATCTCCTGGTCGCTGTCGATGAAGGGCAGTGCCAGCATCGCCGCCACCTTACGGCCGATCGCCGTCTTGCCGGCGCCCATCAGCCCGACAAAGACGATGGAACGGCCGCCCAGCCGGCCGAGCAGCGCGGCATGGCTCTCGCCCGGAGGATTTGCTGGTAGCGCGTTCATGCTTCTAGGGCCTCTTTGGCGGCGTATCGACATCAAAAGCCTGTTTGCGTCAAGCGCGGCGCAACCTGGACTATGGGCTTCACCCTTGAATTGGCCGGATTGGCGTCTCATAAGGGCACAGGGTTGGAAATGCAGAATAAGACGACGGGCGAAAATTAATGCCAACACTGTTTCGCTTTGTCGTGACGCTCGCGATTCTGGCCGGCATTGTCTATGGCGCGATGTTCGCCCTGGTCATGTTCGTCGAGCCGAGAAAGGCGGAAATGAGCGTGCGTATCCCTCCGGAAAAGCTCAATCCCAAAAAATGAACAGCGCCGCCCGCATCGAAGCTTTCCTGGAGATGATGAGCGCCGAGCGCGGCGCCGCCGAAAACACGCTTTCCTCCTATCGCCGCGACCTCGAAGACGCTTCCGCCGGGATCGGCGGTGGGCTTGCCGCTGCCACCAGCGCCGACATCCGTGCCTATCTCGACGACATCGCCGCGCGCGGCTTTGCCGCCACCTCGCAGGCACGCAAATTGTCGGCGATCCGGCAGTTCTTCAAGTTCCTCTACGCCGAAGGCCTGCGGGGTGACGATCCGACCGGCACGCTGGACAGTCCGAGGAAAGGCCGGCCGCTGCCTAAGACGATGAGCGAGGCCGATACCGGCCGGCTGCTCGACCGCGCGGCGCAGGAGGCGGTGGACCCCTCCATGCATGACGGCGACAGGCTGGCGGCGCTGCGCCTGCACGCACTGGTCGAGGTGCTCTACGCCACCGGCTTGCGCGTTTCGGAGCTGGTCGGCCTTCCCGTGACGGTGGCACAGCGCGACGACCGCTTCTTCATGGTGCGCGGCAAGGGCAACAAGGAGCGCATGGTGCCGCTGTCGGCCAAGGCGCGCGCGGCGATGCGGACATGGCTTGCCGCACGGGCAACGGTGCCGGCTTTTGCCGACAGCCCGTTCCTGTTTCCGGCCGCCGCCGACAGCGGCTATCTCTCGAGACAGGTCTTTGCCCGCGAGCTGAAAGGGCTTGCCGCGCGGGCCGGCATTGCCACGGCGAAGATATCGCCGCATGTGCTGCGCCATGCTTTCGCCAGCCATCTGCTGCAGAACGGCGCCGATCTCAGGGCCGTGCAGCAGCTGCTCGGCCATGCCGATATTTCAACGACGCAGATATACACGCATGTGCTGGAGGAGCGGCTGGTGCGTCTGGTCAACGATCATCATCCGCTTGCCGACTAGGCGTCATGTCGCTATGTGAGAACGACGTTCCACCGCGCCCAGCCTGCATTTTCAGGCTTGCGTCAGTCATTGCCTTCCGACTTGCCGGTCCGCCCAAGAATGTACAATTACCTCGATTTCGAAAAGCCTGTGCAGGATCTCGAAGGCAAGATCCTTGAGCTGAAGAAGCTTGCCGAGAACGGCGAGGCGGTCGATGTCGGCGATGAGATCGCCCGTCTCGAAAAGCGCTCGCGCGATGCGCTGCGCGACGCCTACAAGGCGCTGACGCCATGGCAGAAGGTGCAGGTGGCGCGCCATCCGGACAGGCCGCATTGCATCGACTACATCAAGGGTCTGCTTACCGATTTCACGCCGCTCGCCGGCGACCGCAATTTCGGCGAGGACCAGGCGATCGTCGGCGGCTTCGCCCGCTTCCGTGGCGAGCCGGTGGCAATCATCGGCCAGGAGAAGGGTTCCGATACGACAAGCCGGCTGAAGCATAATTTCGGCTCGGTGCGGCCGGAGGGCTACCGCAAGGCGGTGCGGTTGATGGAACTCGCCGACCGCTTCCAAATCCCGCTGCTGACGCTGGTCGACACGGCCGGCGCCTATCCGGGCGTCAACGCCGAAGAGCGCGGCCAGGCGGAAGCCATCGCCCGCTCGACCTCGGCCTGCCTTGGCCTGAAGGTGCCGTCGATCTCGGTGGTGATCGGCGAAGGCGGCTCGGGCGGCGCCATAGCGATCGCCACCGCCAACCGCGTCTACATGCTCGAACACGCCATCTATTCGGTGATCTCGCCGGAAGGCGCCGCCTCGATCCTGTGGCGCGACACCACGCGGTCCAAGGACGCTGCGACCAACATGAAGATCACGGCGCAGGATCTGTTGGAGCTGAAGATCATCGACGCCATCGTCGCCGAGCCGCTCGGCGGTGCCCATCGCGCCCCCGAAACGGTGATTGCCGCCACCGGCGACCTCATCGCCAGGACGATGAAGGAATTCTCCGGCGCCAACACCGACTTCCGCGAGCATCGCCGCGAGAAATACCTGGCGATGGGCCGCAATCTGTAACGTCCGGCAGGCACGCGGCCCGAAATGTGGCGGCGTGAACCAGTTTTGCCACAAAAATGCCGCCGCATTCGGCTCAGTGGGGTTGCCGTAAGGGGACGCGCCAGCATGATTGCGGTAAGGAATTTTCAAGGTTAACGGGCTTAGGGTCCGTCAGTGGTCAGTTTAGCAGCCGCGGCATCCGCGGCGCAGAGATGAAGACGATAGCCATATCCATGTTTGCCAAGCTTGCCCGCACCGGAGTTCTGATCGCTGCGATCGGCGTCGCCGGCTGCAATGACGCTTCGATGAAGGATTTTGCGCCGCAAGCCAACAAGCCGCTGCCGGACAAGATCCTGGCCGAGATGAAAGCCAAGGGCATGGTCCGCACCTCCTCGGTGATGGCCCGCATCTTCAAGGAAGAAGGCAAGCTCGAAATCTGGAAGGCCAAGACCAACGGCCGCTACGACCTGGTCGCCAGCTACGACATCTGCAAATGGTCGGGCAAGCTCGGGCCGAAGTTCACCGAAGGCGACCGCCAGGCGCCGGAAGGCTTTTACACGGTCCGCCCGGCACAGATGAATCCGCGGTCGAATTACCACCTGTCCTTCAACATCGGCTACCCGAACGCCTATGACCGCGCCAATGGCCGCACTGGTTCCAACCTGATGGTCCATGGCGCCTGCTCGTCGTCTGGCTGCTATTCGATGACCGACGCGCAGATCGAGCAGATCTACGCCTTCGGCCGCGACGCCTTCCAGGGCGGCCAGACCGAGTTCCAGATCCAGGCTTTTCCGTTCCGCATGACCGCAGCCAACATGGCGCGCTATCGCAACGACCCGAACTACGAATTCTGGAAGATGCTGAAGGTCGGCTACGACAATTTCGAGGTCACCAAGGTGCCGCCGAAAGTCGACGTCTGCGAGAAGCGCTACGTCTTCAACCAGGTAGCGGCCGACGGCTCGCCCTTCAATCCGACCGGCGCTTGCCCTGCGACCACCCAGCCCGATTCGCTGAAGAGCGCCATCAACGCCTATCAAAGCACCTATGAGGCGGCCTTCAACGGCGCCGTCAAGGCCAGCGTGCCGGCACCCAAGCCGACCATCGCCGGGATCAAGGAAGCCAGCATCGTTTCCGACTGGTCGAAGCGGCGTGCCCGCGGCGAACGCGTTCCGATCGAGCCGCCCTCGCTCAACCCGGACGGCACGGTGGCCGAAACGGCGCGCATGGGCCGCATCGATTCGCCGGCGGGCCGCAAGATGGCGGCGCTCGACGCCGAAAAGGCCGCCAAGCAGAAGGCCGAGGAACAGCGGCTTGCCGCGATAGAAGCGGCGAAGGCCGCGAAAGCGGCAGCCAAGGCACAGGCCTTGGCCGAGAAGGAAGCTGCCAAAGCCCAGGCGCTCGCCGAAAAGGAAGCTGCCAAGACCGCCGCCGAGGTGCCTGTCGCCACCGCCACCGTAGCGCCATCGGACGCCGCCCCGGCAGTCGAAACGCAGGCTGCGGACGCCGAAAGCACGGCGACAAGGTTGAAGAAGAAGCTGCTCGGCATGTTTGGCGGCTGAACTTCATGCTTGAGCAAGACGATGGGGGACAGGAACACAGGCCCTCAACCAGCCCCGCCGCCGTCTACGACCTCAAAGGCCTGAACTGCCCGTTGCCGGTGCTCAAGGCAAAAAAGCGCCTGGCCGCAATGCAGCCGGGCAGCCGGCTGTGGCTCGAAACCACCGACCCGCTCGCCGTCATCGACATTCCCGCCTTCTGCGCCGAGAGCGGCCATCGGCTGATCGAGACAACGGCGATGTCAGGCGGCCACCGCTTCCTGGTCGAGCGCGGGATCGGCTGAGTCTCGACTTAGCTCGTTCTGGCGAAAGCGGCTGAGCGGGATAATCTCCCCCCTTGAGGGGGAGATGGCCGGCAGGCCAGAGGGGGTTGCCGCGCGTGAAGCGCCAACCTTTTCTTTCGTCCCACAGGGGGTCGCGCCAGCCGAGGCGACCCCCTCTGCCGCCTTCGGCGACATCTCCCCCTCAAGGGGGGAGATCACGATCCGGCAATAGCCAGCGGGTTGCTTTCCAGTGCTGCGCGATCCGGCGTGTCGATCGACGGCCGGTTGGTGAAGGCGGCGAACAGCCGCCGGACATAGTCTTCGGGCATGTCGAGCGTGATCAGCACCAGTCTGGTGCCGCGCTGGCTGTCCGGCCAGGCCGGCAGTTGCACCGGCGGATGCAGGATCTTCTGCACGCCATGGATAACCAGCGGCCGCGACGGGTCTTCGGCAAGCTCGATGACGCCTTTCATCCGCAAAAGGCGCTCGCCATGCGCCGAGCGCAACAGATCGAGGAACATCTCGATTGCCGAAAACGGCACCGGCCCGTCATGAACCAGCGAATACGAACGCACGCGGGAATCGTGCCTGTGGTCATGGTGATCATGGTCGGCATGGTCATGCCCGTCGTGATCATGCCCGCCGTGGTCATGCCCGTCGTGGTCATGGTCGTGGCCGGCTTCTTCGCCGAGCCAACGCTGCACATCGACGGATTTGGTGGCCGGATTGTAGAGGCCGCTATCGAACAGGGTCGCGGTGCTTGCCTCGCCCGCGTCAAGCACCACGGCGCCCGGGTTGAGCTGCCTGAGCCGCGCCCGCAACGCCTCGACATCGCCTGCATCCGTGGTCAGGTCGGCCTTGCTGAGCACGATGCGATCGGCGACGGCCACCTGCTTCACCGCCTCGACATGGGCATCGAGCGTCGCATTGCCGTTGACGGCATCGACCAGGGTGATGACGCCGTCGAGCCGGAAGGCCTGGACCAGGGCCGGGTGTGCCATGATCGACTGCAGTACGGGGGCGGGATCGGCGAGCCCGGTGGTCTCGACGATGACGCGAGCAAGCCGGTCGATGCGGCCGGTCTGCAGGCGGTCGACGAGGTCGGCCAGCGTGTCGACCAGCCCGCCCCGCACCGTGCAGCAGAGACAGCCGTCGGAGAGCTGGATGATGCCGTCGGAGGCCTGCTCGACCAGGAGATGGTCGATCGCCACCTCGCCGAACTCGTTGATGATGACGGCGGTGTCGGCGAGCGCCGGATCCCGGAGCAGCCGGTTGAGCAGCGTCGTCTTGCCGGCACCGAGAAAGCCGGTGAGCACCGAAACGGGGATCGGGAAGCCGGCCATGCGGCTAGTTCAGCGCCTTGGCCGGCTGCTGGACCTGCGCGGCGGTGGCGGATCCGGCCACAACTGGCTCGGCGCCGGCCGGCGGCGCCCGGTCCGGCCGCCATGTCGGCAGCGGCACGTCGGCATATTCCTGCCCGGAGGCGTCGAGCATCGCCTTCGGCTTCGGCCCCGTGGCGCCGCCGAGGCCTACGGCGATCAGCGTCGGTACATGGTCGAGCTTTTCCTGATAGGGCGATTTCGGCACGTCCTTGCCCTTGTCGCCGACCGCGGGGGCGGCTTCCGACTGCTCCTCGACCGGTTTCTTCTTGCAGATTTCGTCGTTCATGTCGTTGGCCGACATGGTGTCGCCATAGGCGGGCAGCGCCGCGACCGTCAGCCAGCTCGGCGCCGGGGTTGCAAAACCCTGGTCGAGCAATTTTGCCGCCGCCTCGGCGCGGGTGACTGCCGATCGTTCGCCGAGCACCACGGCGACCAGGGTGCGGCCGTTGCGGGTCGCCGAGCCGATCATGTTGAAACCGGACGAGCAGACGAAACCCGTCTTCATGCCGTCGGCACCCTGATAGCGGCCGATCAGCAGGTTGTAGTTGGAGATCGCCTTCTTGCCGACGGCAAGGCCTTCGATCGAGAACCAGGGGGCATATTGCGGAAATTCCTTGCGAATCGCCATCACCAGCAAAGCGAGATCGCGCGCTGTCGTATACTGGTCCGGCGAATAGAGCCCGTTCGGATTGACGAAATGGGACCCGCTCATGCCGAGCCTCTGCGCTTCGGCGTTCATGCGTTCGGCGAAAGCCGCTTGCGAACCGCCGATATTCTCGCCGACCGCCATGGCGATATCGTTGGCCGATTTGACCAGCATCATCTTCAGCGCATTATCCAACCGCATCACCGAGCCCGGCTTGAAGCCCATCTTGCTCGGCGGCTCGCCGGCAGAATGTTTCGTTACCTTGATCGGCGAATCGAGCTGGACCTCGCCCGCGGCAATCGCACGAAACGCCACATAGGCGGTCATCAGCTTGGTCAGCGAAGCCGGGTACCAGCGCCTGAACGCCTCCTGGTGCTGCAGGATCTTGCCGCTGTTCAGGTCGAACAGGATTGTCGGATTGGCCAAGGCAGGCCCGGCCAGCGACGCAAGCACCACCGTGCCCGCCACCAACAGTTTGAGGAAATGCCTGTAGCGCATCATGAAAACCGAAATAGCCTCTTGCCGCAGTCCCACCTGGCTCCGTAAGATTTCGTTACACGATCGCCAGGATAATGGTCCGGCCCTCTGTTCCCGGACCACAGTCGCGGTGCTATTTACTCTATGTGACGTCAACATGGCAAAGTGCTGCCGATCACAATGTGGAAGCAGCAGCACAATGCAAAGCAGCGTGCATGGTTGCAAGGCAGCAGGCACAATTGCAAAGCAGCAGGCCAAGACCGCCTGCTCCAACAGCGAAATGGAACCATCATGCCGATCCTGAACCGAGCCGCCGAAATGCAGGACGAGGTGGCCGGCTGGCGCCGCCATTTGCACCAGACGCCGGAGCTGAATTTCGACGTCTTCAAGACCGCCGCTTTCGTCACCGAGAAGCTGAAGGCTTTCGGCTGCGACGATATCGTGACGGGTTTGGGCAAGACCGGCGTCGTCGGCATCATCCGCGGCCGCCACGGCGAAGGCTCGACCATCGGCCTGCGCGCCGACATGGACGCGCTGCCGCTCAACGAGATCACCGGCAAATCCTATGCCTCGACCGTCCCCGGCAAGATGCACGCCTGCGGCCATGACGGCCACACCGCGATGCTGTTGGGTGCCGCCAAATACCTCGCCGAAACACGCAATTTCGCCGGTTCCGTCGCGGTCATCTTCCAGCCGGCCGAAGAGGGCGGCGGCGGCGGCAACGAGATGGTCAAGGACGGCATGATGGAGCGCTTCGGCATCTCCAAGGTGTTCGGCATGCATAACATGCCGGGCCTGCCGGTCGGCCAGTTCGCCATCAGGCCGGGTCCGATCATGGCGGCGACTGCCGAATTCACCATCACCGTCAAGGGCCGGGGCGGCCACGCGGCGATGCCGCACGGCACCATCGATCCGATCGTCATCACCAGCCAACTCGTCGGCGCATTGCAGACGATCGCCTCGCGCAGCACCGATCCGGTCGAGGCGGTGGTCGTCTCGGTGACGAAATTCCACGCCGGCGACGCCTATAACGTCATTCCCGAGACCGCCGAGATCGCCGGCACCGTACGCACGCTGAAGAAGGAAGTCGCCAAGAAGGCCGAAGAGCGCATCCGCGCGCTTTGCCAAGGCCTGGGCGCTGCCTTCGGCGCGACAATCGAGGTTGATTACAATGCCAATTACCCCGTCACCTTCAACCATCCGGAAGAGACGGTCTTTGCCAGCGACATCGCGGCCGACATCGCCGGCGACAGCCATGTGCACCGCGCGATCCAGCCGGTGATGGGCGGCGAGGATTTCTCCTACATGCTTGAAGCGCGGCCGGGCGCCTTTATCTTCATCGGCAATGGCGATACCGCCGGCCTGCACAACCCAGCCTACGACTTCAACGACGAGGTCATCCCGCACGGCATGAGCTATTGGGTGAAGCTGGCGGAAACAGCGCTGGCGGCGTAGCCATTCGGCATCGGCGGTGCAGCAACCGCCGCACCTCTGGGCGGCAAAACCGGGCAGGACATGTTCTGCTGGTCACTTCCGGCCGGACGACTTCCGGGCAAGGCCGAAGGCAATGCCCAGAGCAATACCTATACCGATGCCCGCAACAATGTTGTCCAACACGACGCCGATAGCCACGCCGGTCACGACGCCGAGTGTGAGGTGTTTGGCATCCATTATGCCCGGTCATGTAGCGTGGAAGGGAAGAGCCGCAACCGCTACGGTCCGCTCTTCGGATCCTCGACCTCCAGCGCCTCCATGACCGGCGCCAGCTCATTGTCGCCGGCAGCCTGCGGCTCTTCGCCTGTCCTCGCCTTCTTCAGGGCTGCCTCGATCGCCTCCTGGATATTGCCGAGCTCGTCTTCGCGAACCTCGTGGCCATAGCCGGCAGCGTCGGCATCCTGTTCGAATTGCTGCGCCAGGACGGCGACGCTCACCTCGCTCTCGGCCGGCAGATTGCCGACATTCTCCTGCAGCCAGGTTTCAAAGAACTCTTTGGTGGCGCTCATGCGGTCTCTCCTTCGGGACACTAAAGCGCGCCGGCATCCCGAAAGTTCCGCTATCTGAGCCGTCTTTGCACCCGTTGCCGGCTGCCACGCAATTCAGCGCGGCCAGGCGGCGTTGGCGCCGCCTGGCTCGGCTGCTTACTGGCTGGCAGCAGTCGTCGGTTCGCACGACACGTTCGGGTTCATATCCGCGAACGCGCCGGTCGGGTTGCCCTTCCAGGCCCAGACATGCAGCTCGTAGAACGGGCCGAGGCCATAGCGGTTGGGCGCGCTGTTGAAGTTGAACAGATGTCCATCGAGCGAGGCCGGGCCTTTCGACGTGATGTATTCGACCGCGATCAGTTTTAGCGTGCCGTCGGCCATCGGCTCGTACATGACGGCTTCAGGCTTGGCGACATCGACCGCGTCGTCCTTGAGGTAGCCGGGATTGACGTAATGGATGCCCATGGCGCCGCCGGTGATGCCGCTGGCGCAGGGGATCGGCGCATAGCCCTCGGCGGTCGCCGCCGCCACATTCTCGAAGCGGCTGTTGGCGGCGCGTACCTTGTCGGCCAGCGGATTGGGACCGGACGCGGGCGCTGCCTGATGCGCCTGCGCCAACGCAGTGCAGGCCGACAGCAGCGCCGCGGCAGCGAGAAGTCTATTGCGAAAGTTGATTGTCATAGTCATTCCATTCTTCTTGAAAAGCACAGCCCGGCTGGCCGCCGGAGGTAAGGAGGTCCGGCAGGTGGGCGCTGTGGCTGTTGTTGCTGGGAGATCCCTGTCCCGATGCGACGAATGCAGGGGAAGATCATCCCTTCGGCAGATACGGGATGGTTCCGGCCAGATCGGAGTTGTCGATCAGCTGGAAACGGCTGTCGCTGCCGCCCTGACGGGCCGAAACGAACGGCGCGTAGGCAGGATCGTCGGTGAAGGCGCGCGCCGCTGCCTCGGTCGGGAACGCCATCAAGGCGATCAGCGTCGTGTCGAGCGGCTTGCCTTCGAGCGTCTTCACATTGCCGCTGCGCGACAGATATCTGCCGCCGTGCTTGTGAACGAGGTCGTGGACCGACGCGGCATAGGCCGGCATCCACTTCGGGTCCCTCACCTTGATGTCTGCGATAACGTAAGCGGTCATGGGTCATGTCTCCTGGTCGTGCACAGGGGTATCCCGTGCAGCGGCCAAGGCTCGCATGGCAAGGGTCGCGCCAGCCAGTCCGCGATCTGTACTGGTGTGGTACAGTTTCTGTACTCGCCGTGCCGCCGGAGAAGGCCTATGATCCCGGCTGAGTTTGAGGGGAAGGCAACATCATGACCCAATCCGGATACAAACAGTTCTGCCCGTTATCGATGGCTGCCGAGGTGCTGTGCACCCGCTGGACCATGGTTCTGCTTCGCGAATTGGTGGCGGGCTCGACCCGTTTCAACCATCTGCGCCGCGGCGTCCCCAAAATGTCGCCGACCCTTCTGTCGCAAAGGCTCAAGGAGCTCGAACTGGCCGGGATCGTCGAGCGCAAGGAGGTGCGCGGCGAGAAAGGCATCTTCGAATACCGGATGACCGAGGCAGGCAGGGATTTGCGGTCCGTCGTCGAGGCGATGGGCTTTTGGGGGCAGAAATGGGTCGAGTCGCGGCTGTCGCTGAAGAACCTCGATCCGTCGCTGCTGATGTGGGACATGCGGCGCAATCTCAACGCGTCGCCGCTGCCCGACGGGCGCACGGTGATACAATTTCTGTATCAGGAGCTCCCCGCCTCCAAACGGTCGTGGTGGCTGATCGTCGAGAAGCACGGCGAGGTCGACCTCTGCTGGTACGACCCGGGCTTCGATGTCGATCTCTACGTCTCGACCGACCTGCACACCATGACCGAAATCTGGATGGGGCTGATCACCGTCGAGAAGGCAGGGGCGAAAGTCATCTTGACAGGAGACCAGGATATCGCCCGTAAAATGCAGACCTGGCTGGGCCTGAGCCCGTTCGCGGTCGAACCCAAACGAGCGGCCTAGCTGCCTCTTGGCGAAACGATCCGAAGCGGTTATGTGTCGGGCGCGATGGTCCCGTAGCTCAGTAGGATAGAGCGGCAGATTCCTAATCTGTAGGTCACAGGTTCGATTCCTGTCGGGATCACCATGTTTTTCAAGTACTTAGCGAACCGCCGCCGTACTTTTTTTGCAGGATTTTTGCGAAATAAGTACGGCGAATTTCGCAGACCTTCAGACTTTGGGCACACATATTCCAAGGGCGAAGCGGCCCAAAACCGCTGCGAAGCGCGGCGCTACGATGCCTAAATCGAGGTATGTAATCGTTGTTCCCAATCAACTTGCCCGTTTTTCGACGCACCGAGACGACGGACGGCAGCCGCTACCGACCGTCAGCGTCGACGTCTCCTTGGCGGCGCCGAAAGGTCTCGCTACTTCGTCGTCCAATCGAGACCGCGGCGAGTAAGAATGCGAACATCGGCATCATCGATCACGAGGTCGAACTCGTGTGTCCATCCGTCCCCTTGGGGCGGATTGTCCACCAAAGTTCGCATCATAGGGGGAATGGACGCGCCCGGTCTGGCGGCTAGAGGAACGGAACGCTATCATTTTATTATATTAGTAATGACGCATGAAATGGCCTACTATTCGCTTTACCCGGCAGCGCCACTGGCAGCCGGTAGGCCCGGCGGCCCGCAGGTAACCCCGATCGGCTGTCGGCCTGTCCCCATGAAAGTTACGCGCGGTGGCGACCAACGTGAGACGAGATCGAACCAACAACCCCGCAACCGGCATCAAGGGCAAGCGCCACGGGCCGCCGGCCAACGACGAAGCAGGATATTTCGAGTTCTGCCCCGTTTGTGGCCAGACGTTCGACAAGCGAAACCTTGGCGAGGTGCTGCATCACTGTCTCCCCGACCATGAGCCGTTGAACTCGATGAATAGGTGACCAGCGTTCGAACAGATGGTTTCGCTCATCCAAGATCGTGATCGGTCCCAACCAGACGATCTCAAAAGTGATTGCGGATGTGGTCGTTAAAGTAGCGGGCTTGGCGAAGGCCGCTTTGAACCCGGCAAAGGTCTCCGGTGGTACCCGGAACCATTGCACATTGGGCGGAATTGGCTGAAAGTGATCGAACCACAGGACGGGGGTGTCGGACGGCCACGCATCCAGGCGGCCGAGGCGCGGATCGATCGGCGGAAACAGGGGGAGAAATGCACCCTTGGACGAAGGCTGAGCTTGCGGAGATCACTGGAGGCATATGGGAAGGCGACCTGCCGGAAGGCTGGACGACCGACTGCATAGCCTTCTACGACGCACTGATCGGCCCCGGCGCGCTCGTCATCCCGCGCGTTGGCACCTACCGTTACGGCGTACACCCCAGGAAGATCAGGCGCTTCAGGCGACAGGGGCTCGCGCTCCTCGCGGACCGAGAGTACCGGCCCAACTTCGAAGACTTGCCGTTGCTCCGGGTGGCTTCGGTCCGCGTCGCCATGAAGTATCTCGCCGAGCGAGCGCGGTCTGCTTACGGCGGACGCCTGATCGCGGTTGGCGGCAGCGTCGGCAAGACGAGCACCACGGCGATGATCAACGTCATTCTCACCGCAGCTGGTTATCCACCTTTTCCGGGCGAAAACTTCAATACCGTCTCCGGCGTGCTCGGCCTGATCGCCAACCTTCCTGATGGCATCCACGCTATCGAGGTGTCGATTGGCTTTTTTCGGCGGCTCCTTGAGGTATCTGCGCTCAAGCCGCATGTCGCTCTTATCACGACGATCGGCGACGCCCATCTCGAAGAGTACGGCTCGCGGGAGGCCATCGCCAAGTTGAAAGCCCGCCTGTACGATGTCGCTGAGGGCGGCACATCGATCGTCCCCCGGGATTCCGAGCATTTCGAATATCTCCGAGCCCGCGCGCTGTCGTTCGGGGCGAAGGTCGTGTCCTTCGGTGAACATGCTAAGGCCGACTACCGGCTCGTGGACTATTCGCACGAAGATCAACTGGTGCGTGCGGTCCTGAAGGGCCGGGATTTCGCCTACAAGCTAGGTAATCCAGGGCGGCACATGGCAGTCAACAGCCTCAGCGCGCTGGCGGCTGTCGATTCGCTCGGCCTTGATCTGGGAGCTGCGACCAACGCGCTCGGGGAGGTGCAGGCCATCCACGGACGTGGCGAAGTCATACGCATCGTCCTCGCGTCCGGCGAGGTCCATGTCGTCGATGAGGCCTACAACGCGAATCCGACATCGGTGGCCGCCGTGCTGGCGGCACTCGCTGAGGGGAAGCGCGCAAGTGGGGGCCGAAAGCTTGCCCTTCTTGGCGACATGCGGGAACTCGGGCCACGATCGGCCGAATTTCACGCCGGTCTGGCGGAACCCGTTCTCGCGGCCGATCTGGATATGGTGATGACGGTTGGGACGCAGATGACATATCTCCGTCGTGCCCTGCCGGAGTACCTCCTCGGCCCACACTTCGCGACAGCAGACGATGTGTTGCCCGAGCTCGCCACTATCCTGCGCGCGAAGGACCGCCTTCTTGTGAAAGCTTCGAATGCCATGGGTCTGCATGAAGTTGTAACTCGCTTGCGCCGGCAATTTGGACGCTAGTCCGCCGCGATATAGCATCGGTGTTTGAGATCGAGAGTGCCCGAAACGTTGAGATTCGTCGAATTTCGCTTTTTTTGGACCAAAGCAGAAAAATTGACCGGAGATCAGCTCCGCCCATGACTGGTTCCACTACCAAACAGTCTCAGGCACTTGGCGGAAAATTGTTTGCCGCCTGATTCGATCTGTGCTGCCCCCGGGTGACCAGGGTAGCGCCGGCTGGACGCCGCCAACCGAAGTGCTGCGCACAGTCATGCCCGCTCGGTCATTTCGGCCATGCATATAACGGCAGTCGCCGGGAATGGTTGGTTGGTCCGAGCCCAATGCAGCAACAACAAAGATATAGCCCTGTGCCGAGCACTGACATCAGTATTGCTTCAGCGAAGGAGCACTATTCCTAAGTCTCCAAGGCCTTTCGGCGGAGTCGCACCATACCAGTCCAGGGCCACACTCGAGTTGCCACTATAGAAAAATTGCCACGCAACAATCCAACCTGAGTTGGCAGTCGACTTCAGGTCTGTTGTCCCTCTCATCCGAAAACGATGATGGGGCAGGTAGATAGCCCCTTCAATTAAGTAGTTTTTGTTTCCGGACAATGAGACCGTCGGCACAGAGGGCGTAACTGTGCGTGACCCGAAGATAGCGATGCCAGCGTAAATGCCGCTCGTGGGAGCCGAAATCCTTACGCCACCTTTGCCTGCTGACTGAATAATGCTTGACTCGGAGTCAACGAATATCGTGACTTCGTCGCCCGAGAGATTCACATGGCTGCCGATGCTCACTGTTGCGTTCTGAAAATAGTGAACTCCGGGAGAAAGAACGACATTTCCATCGAGATCGATGTTTCCACAGAACACCCGGCCGGCCGGAATGGTAACATCGGTCAGCATCTGATCACTGTAGTCGCAGCCGTTCGGTGGAACGGGCTGCGGTAGATCGACAAGGGGGTCTGCAAGTTCGGGTTGGTTGGTTTTCGGGATGATGGTGTAACCGCCGCCTTGGTAATTGCCCACTATAGAGATTTTTCTGGCGACAATCTTTCCGGTTCCAACGTGCCTCAGTGCCCTTGGACTGGAGGAATTCACTTGGATACCGCAGTTTGGCACCGAAAGCCCCCCGGAACCCATTACCGTCAGCGCTCCATTTGAGGCAGGATCGAGGACATAGAAGCAATAATCCGGCGCGGCTTTTCGGGCCGTTGCCGCCGCGTGAAGGTTAATGCTCCGAATTCCAGCAAGACTCATGAAAGCGGTTGGCATTCCAGCTGAGATTTCAACCGCCGCCTCTCGCGTCCCAGCAGAAGGAGTGGTGATGCTCACCCCAACGACAGCGCCGGTCACGAAGGAGCCATTGGCCAGCGCCCAATTCTTCGCGGCCTGGACGGCTGCTTCGTTTCCTCCATCGCTCTCGACGGCAACAAGAGCCGCCGAATCGGCTATCTCTTGCAGCTTGGATCTCCAGGAAGCGGCGTTGGTAAAGTCAATGCTAAGGCCGAGGGCCAAGCCCAGTGGCACCACCATTAAGGCCATCGCGACGGCAAAGTTCCCCCGTTTTTCGGGCGGCAGATCTTTCAGTCTCCGCATCCAGAAGCCCTCTCTTAAGAGCAACTTAGACCGAAGATGGTTTAGAATTTACTAAATTAGAACAACAAAACGCAGCGGCAATTCACGCTCGGCAAAAAGGCGATGCAAGCTGTCTCGCTGCTCATTGAGCTGAGTGAAACGCGGCAGACCTTGAAGTCAGCGATGTGCTAATTCTTTACTTAAGGCCGAAGACTTGCTGAGCCTGGTCAGACTGCAACAAGTCGCGTGCCGAATGTCCGACACCCGGCAAAATCACGAGACGCCAATTGAAAGGCCACCCGTTAGCGGTCGCGACAGCTTGCGCCAGCTCAAAAGTGAACTGCCCCCGATCCAAACGCGTCTCTCCTTGGCGCATAGCAGCTGCGCTTTCGTTTAGATCGACATCGCCAGTGTCGTCTTCTCCAAGATAGATCGTTAGAGGCAAAGCCAGATAGGCCTTCAACTCCTGAGAGGCTTGATCCGGCGTATAGACGCAACCCGAGGAGAGACATCCCAGCCCGTAGGCTGCCGCCTCTGCTAGGGAGGGCAATACGTAGGTCGACGGATTGGCTACGACCACTCTCTTGGCATCCGACAAGGCAAATGCTGCAACACGCGACATGAATTGACCTCCCGCCGAGTGCCCAAAAAGGTAATACTGGGCAGTCGGCAGCCCCTCTCGGGCCCTCGCCCAGTTTACCAAGCCCTTCACGTACCAGACAGTCCACCTGTCCCGAGGTTGAATTGTGCCCGAGTTGACAATGCCTCCCCGCTGATAGCTCCAGCCTGGGAACCTTTCCAGGTCGAAAAGCGGCGCCATAACGATCAGGCAATTTCGATCCGCAAGAGGCTGCGCGTAGTCTCGGTAGGATTCGGCCGTTCGGCTTAGTCCATGGAACACGAACAGGATCGATGGATTGGAACAGTTCTTCGGATGATAGGTGTATACTGTCAACTTTATGCCGTTAATAGTTGCTGAGGTCGTACCTTTGCCGACCTTCCAGGCAAGTACTTGGCCTGAATACGTCAGACTACAGCTTAAGACGACTGCCCCTAACAGACGGATTAGAAATCGCACCTGTCGCTCCCATGGACGATCCCGCAGGGATGACATATCCCATTAGCGGCAGCTAAACAAATCAAAACCGGCTGAGCAGTAAAGAGTTCGTTTCTCCACGTCTGGTCCTCGCAATGTTCGCAAGCGACGCCTCCGCGGCACCTCCTGCGTGACAGGGTATCGGCTCCTTGTTTTGTCGGCACGTATCGCTCGCGCCGCCATTGCGATCGAGGAACCCAGTGCAAATCCGCGTACGGCATACGCATGAGCTTCGGAGCCTCACGCCAGTGCAGGGATGGCCAATCTAAGGCATCTGTCTTGAACGGCTACGACAACATCGGCGAGTCCAGGCGACAACGCCAGCAACCGATCGATTGTCGCGCGACCGGCTGCTCCTCCCATTATCTTTGGTTGGTAGTCGAGGCGCGGATCTCTGTTTTGAACGTAAACTGGATAAATATCTAAACAGATCTGCTTCGCACCAAAGTGGAAGCAAGGCAGAATGGACTCCCCTTTGCTGTTTCCGGACCCAAATGCAAAATTGCCGACACTGTATAATATCGGCCGACCATTATAAATCTCGATCGGCTGAAGGATGTGGGGATGATGGCCGATGACTGCGTCCGCACCCAGGTCGATAAATAGCCGTGCTTTCATGCGGTCTTGCTCGGTAGGTTGGCGCTGGTATGGCAAACCCCAATGTACCATCACGGCGATCCGATCAACCAGTGGACGAAGTTGGGCCAGATCACGCTCGACGAATTCGGGCACATCTTGTGCTGAGCCTGGAAGTTCGCCACGAGCCGCTGTTCGACGGTTCCAGTAATATCCGAGAAGTCCGATGCGGATATCTGCGCCATCAAAAATCGCGGGGTGGTAAGCAGTGCTCTGGTTCCTACCGCCACCGTACGGTTGGATATACTGTCGCTCTAACGTGGCTAGCGTCTCAACCACGCCACCCCGACCGCAGTCTTGAATGTGGTTATTCGCGACAGTCATGGCAGCGAAGCCTGCACGACGTAAGACAGAGGCTGACTTGGGGTCGACTTTGTATGAGTAGTTCCGAGTGGTACCTGCTTTCTCAGAAATGGTGGAGAACGGCCCCTCAAGGTTTCCCGTTATCAAAGCGCAGCGTCTAAAGATCGGCCTGACCCAGGCGAAGGCATAGTCTGGGCCAAACCTGCGGATACGATGACGCATCCGCATCCCGGTCATCACATCTCCGACCGCCGCCAAATGGTACGGAGCGCTGGTGGACGAAGAGAGGAACTGTTCAAGTTGGTCCGGGTCGATGAGATCGATGTCATCCGGAATTATGACCTCTGAAAACTTCTCGCGAATTTTTACAACATGGCGCCGGACTTCTTCCGATTCACCGAGGCGGTAGAGGGGTGGCTGAACGGAGGGTGCCAACAATGTCTCAACCGCTGAAGAACTAAAGCCGATCCCACGCTTCTCAAAAACGCTTCGGATCAGCGTTTCGTAACGGCTGCTGAATCTCATTCGGTCTGCATGAAGCAAACACGAGGCAAAGTTCTCCGGAAGTGACCTGAGGGCACGCGTTCGAATTCCGGAAGGAGCATACGGGCTATCAGAAAGTCGTCCCAGCGCCAAAAGGGCAGCTACAACTAACGAAATGCAAGTAAGTTCGTCTCCCGGAAAAGCCTTGTGTAGGTCCCACATTGTCGCCGCTATGACTTGCGCGACCAGCGCCTCCGGCGGTGGCATCTCGGCATCGTCCATACGCGAATCATTGGCAAGAGTATCCGATGGTACGAACTCGGCATCATGACGGAGGTGCCAACACCATACGTAGGGAGTCGACAGCATCGCGGCCGCAAAGTATGCGCTCAAGGCGTACTCAAGGGGACCAGGCCTACTGAAACTGGCGCGCGGTGCATGCAGCCTGTCAGCTTGGATGTCAGCGGTATGGCGCACCACGTGAAACCCGAATGCCTGATATATGAAACTGGCATTGTGCGAGGGGTCGCACAGATAAGCACCGCCTGAAATTCGTGGAAGCCACCCTTCCGCTGTGACTGCACGCCCCGGGCCGAACAGCAATTCCCCACAGAGGGGGATCGAAAAATCATCGAGATTTTCGATTTTTGCTGGATATCGGTATTTGGTCCCTTTGACCGGCACCAACCTAAGCAGATCCCCGTTAACTCCCCCTTGTTTCGGCTGGTGCGCATTAACGATCGCTCTGACCTTCGGCAACGGGCCCTCGCCGAGTGAACGCAGTACTTCGTTCACTCGATGAGCTATCAAGGAGACGTGGTAGTAGACGTTGACCTGGCCGAAGCGTGCCGCGGCCTCACAACCTTCCTGTTCACCAAGAATTCCGCCGCCGAAAGGCTTGAAAACATAGTTACCGTGCTTGTCGGGCAGTGCTTCGCCCATCTCACCCGTGGGCCAGTGAACATCCGTGGCTGGATGACTGATTACGTCCACGTACCGCCCACGCAGCCCTTGCCTCCCCGTGTTTTGGCAAAGATAAGGCAGTTCGACCTCGGTTGAATGCACCCGGCCGCCAGTAAAATCTGAATCGCAACGCTCCCAGACGTAAACAGATCCAGTCGCCATCTTTTTCCCCAAAGCTACTGCTTCTTCTGCGAACGCTGAGACGCAAGAATTCACAAGTCTTGCGCTCCGCAATCCTGCGAACCTTTCGCCGACGGTTGCTGAAATTGATCGAAAGGACATGCCGTCGGTTGCCCTGAGGCCAACTCTCTACAGGGCGTGGAGATTGTCCTTCAACATGCTCTGAGGCCGCATTTTCGCTCCATGGTGGGAAGCTGGATCCGAGTCTGCAGCCCAGCTTCCGGCAGCGTTTTGGCCTCACTTCGCCTGCCCCTGAAGGGGGCTACACAAATCAATCTCCTGACGAGGCACATCTATCCGATGCTTGCGACCGGCTTTTTCTTCTCTCCGCTTATTCGAGCTGCCTTACTGAGGCCGCCTGCTGAACCGTTATTCTCACCCGATCCAGCGAGCTCTTGCCGAGCACTCTCCAATGCCTTCGCCGCAGATCCCTCCTTAATCACCTTAAGTTCTTCCGTGACCGTATTTGATTTTATGAGACGCCACTTGTCGAGGGAGGCGGCGCGCACGAAGCCGTAAGCCGATGGCATACGGACCATCAGCCAGCCTAGCTTCAACAATTCCTCCGTGAAGCCTCTCACGAACGCCGCCCCACCGACACGCCGTCCAGTCAGGCGCCTGAATGTCTTGTACGACATTCTTGCACGGGTTCGCGGCTGTCCCGCTTTGTTTGTGGTGCGTTTCAAAGTCAAAGCAACGAGTGTCGCCGCATCACTTAGCGAAACACTCGGTGTTGCAATCGGCGAAACAGTGTTCATAACCTTACTCTCCTTAGCTTGAGCAGAATCGATAAACTCATCACTGCTATCGAACGTCGTTCGTCTCGGGCCGAACTGAAGGAAACGGGGCCACTTCATCGAACCAGCCATCCTTTTTTGCCAAATACGACATTGCCATTGCGTGCATGGCAGACCTTATTTGCTGTGGCCGCGACTGAGACATAGATGCGAGGGGTTCCGCGGCTAGCTCACCAGATCTCGACAAAAGCGCCATTTTGGCACCCGATCCGTCAGTGCTCCATCTCAAAGTTAGAACCAAACCACCACTCTGTAGGTGCCGACGTAGGTCGGTATCAGTATCAGGCTCGGAACTGACCAATATTAGTCGTGTGGTCGGCAAGGTCGACAGCGCACGGCGGGGCCATTCATCTTCGCTGTTGACAATGAAATAGCCCTGGTTTCCGCACTGCAACACTCGCTGAGCGAGATCTTCGAGAACTGTACCATTGTCTGCATCCGTTCGAGTCATCGAGACCGCACGGCAAGCACCCAGACAAAGACCGCTCGCCCAAAGTCTGTCCGGAGAGGCCGCATAAACCAGGGCTTCCAGGAACGGGTCTCTGGCCAGCATTTGCGGGGTTGTCCGCCGCCCAAATTCCTGGGGTACAGTGTTGATGTAAGCGCCTCTTTTCGACAAGAGACCAACTCTTCGCCCTTCCGCCTGGAACCGATGATCGATTGCTGTCGCCACCGCACCAGTGTGTCGATCGCCGATGACGAGTACGGTGGCAATTTCCGAAGAGCCCGGCTCATTGTACATATTGGCCAAGATTATCTCACTCACATCTCTCGAGGTCCCCGCTCGCGGCCAAAGATGAAACTCGATCCCCGGCCGTGCATTTACCTCGATGACAGTACACCCGACCTCTTTGTATGATCTTGCAATATCGGGCATGATGAGATCTATCCCGGCAATGTTAAGGCCGATGACTCTCACGATGCGCTCGCACAGTTGCCTGTTATCTGGATGAACGGAGTTTGTAACATCGACCGGGACGCCTCCACGGGCGAGGTGGCCGGTAGGTCGGAGAACCAAAGGCTGCCCGGAAATTGGGACGGACTCCAGCGTAAGACGACGCAAGGCTAGGTGCCGTAGCAGCTCATCGTCAATCTCTACAGGAGAAAGACGTCTCCCGTCTCTGTCGGGTTCTCGGTTCAAATCATGAATCAGGTCAACTATCGTTTTTTCACCGTCGCCAACGACTTGGGGGGGGCAACACATGACCGCCGCCACGAGATGATAGTCAACGACTGTCGCTCGAAATTCCGGGCCGGCTATGAACTGCTCAACCAAGACGCCAAATCGCTCTGACTGAGTGACGTCGTGCGCTATATCGAATGCAGCCTCAACTGCACGGCGTCCCCGCAGTTTAACCGAGACTCCCCGCCCCTGATTTCCCTGAACCGGTTTGACCACGACGGTCTTACCCAGCTGTTTGGCGGCAGCGACGGCCTCAGGTTTGGTGCGAACGGTAATCTGACGGGGTACTGGGATCCCCGCTTGCGCCAAAAGTCTGTTGCCCAGCCTTTTGTCCAAGGCCACCTTCGCCGACGCAAACGATGTAGAACCCGATATCGTCGAGAACAGCTGCTTCTGGTGCTTGCCTTGGCCAAGGCGAAGGTGGTTACGGGCAATGAATTCGAATGGGATGTGATTTCTCTTAGCTGCAGCTACAAGCACAGCGGTCGAATTTGAAAGACGTCGTCTCTTCGCCCTTTCCAGGTTTAGCTCCCGAGTCTGAGCGTATTTCGCTGCCCCGTCCTCGCCTCGCGCCGCCTCACCTATCGCTTCAACGACAGCCGAAGCAGCCGCGCGCGACATCTGCGGGTCATCCGACTCCCAAACGATTGCAAGATGGCTTTCGGACGGATCGCCTATTAGCGACGCCGTCGGCGAAAACGAATAGAAATTCATCGCGCGGCGAAGCTCAAGATCAGCGGACAGGATTGCGTCGGCAATGTAGCGAGGGACCAAAGCGTTTTGTGCACAACCGGGAAACATTTCGGACAGCGCTGAGCGAGCCAGCGCAGTAAAATCGAAGATGCAAGAAACCGCTAGCCGCCCGATATTCAGGGTTAATTTGACCACCGTGTTCGTGCTATGCACATTAAGTCCCGATAGCACCTTAAAACTGACAATCTCAATTTGTCCCAGCTCTTCAGATAGGCTGACCATAACCCCACTTTTGACCCCGGATGTTCACGCTCCGCCTGCTTTTCGACCGTCTCCCACAATACAGACTTCCTGACCACGCTTCCGCTGCAGCCACTTCAAATGCATCTCGAAACGGGCACCGCATCGATGGGCATGAGCGGCTTCGGCAAGACCCGATGTGAACGGGCGAAGATGTGGCGCATTCCACCACATTTAAGCACGCTTTATATCTGATCCCCCGCGTTCAGTCGGCCTAAACGCTACGGCCGCAGCATCCGGAAGTCGCGTTCTTATTCTCTTGAAAGACCAGTGGATTTCCCGCCGGCCTGATCCGGACAATGCAGTTGGATGGTATGTGGCCTCGCGGGGAGATGTCGTCATGCATTCGAATGGCAGAGATCCAGACATTATAGTGTTAATAGCCGTTAAAAGTCGTCAGCTTGGGTATGTATTTTAGGCATCTAATACTAGTTATCTAATCATATTGGTTATTGGATAATCGATTGCAAACGGAGAGGAGTATAGAAAGGAGCTTAATCTTATACCATCGAACAGAAAAGACTTCTAAATGCCATCCAAATGTAAGTTGGGGGGTTCATGTCCGTTTCAAGAATTAAGCGCGGGCGCCTGAAGGGAGCTAAACGAGCATTCGCCACCCGCCGGGTCGCCGCATCTCACATGCGCACACTCGTCACCGGACCTATACAGCCCGTCGCTGGCGATCTTGTTTTGGCGCGTGTTGATGAACTCGGCAATCACAGCAGACTGGAGCTCATCTGCGGGCGAAAGGCGATCATGTTTCGCGGAGATGAGATAATCCTCTGTTATGGAAACAGGTACGCTCCTGACCAGTTCGAGGCTGTCATAGGCCCTGATCTGGGGCCGTGCGACTTGGTAGCGGGGGGCGGCATCGCGGCATGTGAGCTTTCCAGGCATGCTCGCATGCTGGCGCCAACCAAGATCACCCCTCTCGGCCTGATTGGCGACAAATTCGGTCGCCGGCTAAACGTGTGGGATTACAAGGTCAGCTCCGACGATTTGCCCCCTTCCCTGCCGATTGTTCTGTCGCTTGGGACGTCAATGAACGCCGGCAAGACATTGACGGCAACGTCATTGGTCCGAGGGTTCAAAAAGGCGGGACTGAAGGTCGCGGCACTGAAAATTACAGGAACTGGCTCGGGTGGCGACACTTGGATTGTGCGGGATGCCGGAGCCGACATCGTTCTTGATTTCACAGATGCCGGATTTGCAACGACGTATTTAGCCCCGGTAGAGTTGATTGAGAAGGGCGCGTTCCGCCTACTGAACCATGCCGCTGAAAATGGATGTGACGTCGCTGTTATTGAGATTGCCGATGGGCTGCAGCAGAAGGAAACTTCCGAGCTAATTCTGGCTGAATCTTTTCGGAGCATGGCTCTTGGCGCGATTTTCGCTTCCTACGACGCGATGGGAGCAAAGTATGGAGTTGATACCCTCCGCGCTGCTGGCCACAAGGTACTTGCAATTAGTGGCAGGATCGGCCGATCGCCGCTCGGTGTGAGGGAGGCTGAAGAAGCCACTGGCCTGCATGTCTATTCCCCATGGGAGCTCCAGGATGGGGCACTCAGCCCCGTTCTAAAGGCTCGCGCTTCTGAAAAACTGGCTAACGGACAGGCCAATAATCCATATCTACGGCGTATTGCTGATTCCCCAAATCCAATGACGGCACTCGACCAGGGTCGAGCCTACTCTTCCCAGCTGCGAATTGATTTTTTAGGGAAGCTCGCGCACGAACTGATTCTGGCAGAGTTGGGAGAAACACCTGGCCCCGGAAGGCCTGCCAGTGACAGCAGGGCGACATGGCCGAGTCCCTTTGGGAGCGTCTCGGTCACGTTGCCCGAGTTGCTATCGCAAAGCTCGAACCCCGCATTTATGTCGATCCAGGCGCCCGCTGAGTTGATTGAAGCGGCAGTGCTGGCAAAAACCCGTGGAGCCCTCAAGTCATCTCTGGGCAGCCTGGTCCAAGCCCTCGGCTGCCCTCCCCTGTCCGCCACCCAAATGTACAACCTCGTGAGCGGAGCTTGGTCGATGTTCGAGGCAGTTGATCACGATGAACGCCTTTGGGCAGCAAATCGGCTTCAGCCAAATGTTCTTGCGGGACCTGCTTTGAGCCCTCATGACGATTTGGATGGGATGATCATGAATTTCTCGGGAATTTTCAACGAGGACCCCGACCAGCATGCCCCGCTTGGACGGGCGTGAAAGACGGTGTCCTTGCTGAGAACACGAGGTAGGCGGCGGTACAGCGCCCCCCTCAGCGAAATGTGGCGAAGGTCGATACCTGGCCTTGCTGCGGTTGTGGGTTTTGGTGTCTGTATCAATGCGCTCCGATTTGCTGGGCCGCTTTATTTTATACAAATACTCGACCGGGTCATTTCCAGCCGGAGCGTGGAAACCCTCGTTATTCTGACCTTGGCCGCCTTGCTCGCTCTGGTAACTGGCGTCGTGCTGGAAGCCATTCGTCATCGTATGCTTTCCCGCTGGAGCGTTTGGATCGAGCACCACTTGACCAGCCAGTCCGTGAAAGCCGGATTGACGGCAGGCGTCCCCAATCCGCCGCTTCTGACCAGCATCGAGAAAGTCTCCAGCTTTGTTGAGCGAGGGCTAGCTGCTTGGCTGGACGTGGTCTGGGCTCCCGTTTTCCTGTTATGTGTATACTTGATCCATCCTGTTCTCGGCCTGATCGCGTTGGCAGGCATGGCTTTGCTGACAGGCATGGGCCTGCTCAAAGAAAAGATCACACAAGAGCCCCGCCAAGCTGAACGTGAAGCTGCCAAGCAGGCGAAAGAGGTATTGATCTCAGCGGAAAGGCACAAAGACGTAGTCGGCGCCTTCGCAATGGCCGACGCGATCGCCGGTCGCTGGGGTAGGAACAGAGTAGATGGCTTTTTGCAGCGGGAGCGGCTTAATGCCAGAGGATCGAGCCTTGATGCAGCGATCCGGGCGCTGAACCGTTGCGTTTACATAGTTCTATTGGCATCGGGCATCTGGCTGTTCCTGAACGATTCGGCGTCCCTCGGAGGCGTATTTGCAGCCCGGCTCATTGCCAGATTTGCTTACAGAATGGTGGAAAAGGCAGTTCGGGAGCTCAGAAGCCTCAGGGAAGCGCGGGAGGGATACTCCAAGATCAAGGCGGAGCTTGCCAAACCGTTGGACGTAGAGCCGTCTCTGCTTCCTGGAACGCCGCAAGGCTCGTTAGTTCTCGATCAAGTTACATTCAGGCATGCTGGATCGCGAGCAGACGTATTTAGGAAACTGTCGCTTTCTCTGGCTCCTGGGGAATTGCTGCTGGTCATAGGACGTGCAGCCACCGGCAAGACGACGCTTTCTCGTCTTCTCATTGGTTTGCTCAAGCCCCGCACCGGCCAGATCCGCTTGGGAGACATGGACATAACCAGGCTTCCGGATAATGTTAGAGTTGGAGGCATCGGCTATTTACCTCAGCACGTTGAACTTTTCGAGGGAACCGTCGCGGAAAATATCGCGCGGTTTCAACAAAGTTCTATCGACGACGTGGTTTCCGCAGCAAAAATAGCTGGGATACACGAAGTTATCATTCGTCTGGGCCAGGGTTATGACACTTTGCTTAACGACTCGGTCGGCCTGTCCGGGAGTGAACGGAAGCGAGTAGCCCTTGCCCGCGCGCTCTTTCGCGCGCCGAGACTTATTGTCTTGGACGAGCCATTCGCCAATTTGGACGCTGCCTCGAAGAAGACCCTCGAGTCGGCGGTTAGGCTTATGAAGGATGCGGGAAGCTCGGTAATTGTCACCATATCCGGACAGACCAACCGTCTTGCCGGATTAGTTGATAGGTCGCTGATCCTAGGAAGTCGATCGCCTGAGCTCACCGAAGGTTCGGTTCCTCCCGTTCGCTTCGGGAAAACTGAATTGCGGAGCGTTAAATGATAGCTTCGCTCGCCCGTGACACCGAACGCTCCGGCACCCAGCAAGCCGAGGATCCGCCGCCGTTTGGTAGGCGTTTAGTGATCTCTGGTTTCGCGATTGTCGCTGCCTTCTCGACCCTGACCGGCATGTGGCTTGTCGCGGCACCTATCCAGGGTGCGGTCTTG
Organism: Mesorhizobium sp. M0296; assembly: GCF_040321675.1. Classification (NCBI taxonomy): domain Bacteria; kingdom Pseudomonadati; phylum Pseudomonadota; class Alphaproteobacteria; order Hyphomicrobiales; family Phyllobacteriaceae; genus Mesorhizobium; species Mesorhizobium sp. M0296. The sequence continues at coordinate 29,201 of NZ_JAMYRZ010000001.1, read as the reverse complement.
GCCACCGGGGTGGTGAATGTCGCGTCAAACGTAAAGACAGTTCAGCACCTCGAAGGCGGCATCATATCAGAGATATTGGCTCAAGAAGGAGATCGCGTGTCGCCAGGCCAGGTGTTGATACGATTGCAAAACACCGCTTCGGCGGCTGCTGCAAATGAAATCAAGGCGCAGTGGTACGAGGCGAAGGCTACGGAAGCGCGCTTGGTCGCGGAAAGAGATGGAAAGGACTCGATCGAAATTCCGCCTGAATTGAAAGCGTCCGGCAAATTGGCAGCGGATGCTGTTTCCGGGCAGGAGAGTGTCTTTCGGACACGTCAAAACCTCTTCAGAGAGCAGCTCTCCCTGCTGCAGCAAGCAACCGGAAGCATGGCGAAGGAGATAGAGGGTTTTGAAGGGCAAGTGGTAGCGGCTACCCGGAAGCTCGAGCTGATCGAGGAGCAATTAGGTGATGTGCGCAGCCTGTACGAAAGGAAGTTGGTAGTCAGGACGCGCCTTGTAGATTTGGAAAGAGAAAAGGCGGACGTGGGAGGTGCCCTAAGCGGGTATGTAGCGTCGATCGGCGCGACCCAGCAAAAGATGGAGGAGACGAAATTCAAGATTGCCGAACTTAGCGCCTCGACGACGGCCGATATCGTCGAGACACTAGGAGAAACCCGCGCCAAAATTTACGAATACGAGCAGCGAATGGCCGCTGCTGATGACGTGGCGACGCGTACCGAGATACGTGCTCCTATCGGAGGCACCATAGTGGGACTTAAGGTCCACACGAATGGAGGGGTCGTAACGGCGGGAGAGCCGCTGATGGACATCGTCCCTCAGGAGGATAGCTTCGTTGTTGTGGCAAACGTTGACCCCCTCGACGTCGATCAGGTGAAAGTGGGGCTGCACGCGACGGTGTGGCTTAGCGCTGTGAACAGACGTTACCAGCAACCGATGACCGGTGACGTTCGCACTCTTTCAGCTGACCGGCTAATTGACCCTCGGACCGGTCAGGCTTTTTATTCAGTCCGAATTGTTCTGAGGCCGGAGTCTTTGAAGCCTGGAGCATTGCAAGCTGGAATGGGCACACAGGTCATGATCGAAACTGGAGCGAGGTCAGCATGGGAGTATCTCAGCGCGCCGGTCTATGCCGCTATGGGACGTGCTCTTCGTGAATAAAGAGAACGAGCAATAGACAAAGACTTTTACGCTCCCGTTCAAGTATAATTTGGGGCGAGTATCGAGTATTATGTCTTCTTCCAGTCGCGGCCACCAGTCGACGCGTCGCCGCCGCTCGGCCCTGTCGACGCCGCGCATGCGCAGGCCGAACTCGACATTCTCGCGCACGGTGAGGAATGGAAACAGCGCCAAGCTCTGCCAGGCCATCGGCGTGTCCCGCTGCCAGGTGACGGCTTTCGTCGATCGGCACGGCCATTGAACACCATAGTGTCTGGATCGCTGCCGTTCGAATGCACGACGACATCGCCCCCGACAGCCACATATCATCCAACTGAAATAAGAGTGGAAACCATGGCCAGCAACGCCAAACTCGCTGAATCAGCTGGCGAAACGCCGAAGCTTAACATGAAACCGATCGAGGAGATTGACAGCAAGCAAATCTCCACGGCAATCCGACAAAATCGGCCGTTTGTTGTTCGAGGCTGGGTTGCAGCCTCCGACGGTTGGGGATTGGATGACCCCAAATGGGCGCGGCATACCGGGCAGGTTACGGTGGTTCCAGGGGACGAGACCACGGTTTCCACTGCATCCTATGTCTTACGCAAGAGCGGGATGACACACGAAATGACCTTCCGTGAGTTGTTCGAGCGGATCCTAGGCCAGGGGGAATGGCAACCACTGATCGATGCAAACGAGCGCTACTACATGTTTGGCGGGAAAGTCCCGAGCAGTCTTCTGGAGGCATTGCCTTGGCCAAGCGACCTGGAGTTCGTTGGCTCGTCTCCCTATGTTGCTTCCGAAGGGGTTGCCGCCAAGGCGCATTATGATCATTGGTACGCATTCCTGGTGCAGCTACACGGGACAAAAGCCGTAAAAATGTTCCCCCCTTGGGATTATAGTTTCATCTATCCGCAGCATGAAAAGACGGCCGACAAGCCCAGGCGGGCGCTTGTGGATTTGAATAATCCCGATTTTGACCAGTTCCCGTTGTTGAATCAACTGCATGGAGAGATTGCCGTACTGAATGCAGGTGACGTTTTGTATATGCCGGTCGATTGGTGGCATGAGGTTGAAACCGAGGGATTCTCCGTCAGCATCAACCGGCGTTTGAGACGGAGTGCGCTGGACTGGGCCGGCGCTCTGCTTGTATTCGGCTATCAGGTCCTGCAAGGCGCATACCGTTACGGCATCGAACCGATTCCCAGCCACGAAATTAAGACTCTGGCCAAGCATGCCTATGTTGAGTGGAAGAGCGACACCGGCAAAACGGAATATGATCAATGGTGCGCATTCCTGGCGCAGTTGGGGCGGGACCAAGCAAAGGCGTTGCGGATCCCCGAAGATCTCGGAGTCCTCATGGCGCGGTGTTTTCAGACCGAGCAAGACCTAACGAAGGCAGAGTTTGAGGCGCTCTCGCATCCCGCGGCTGGACTACCTGTTCGGCATTGACCTGCATCCCGGATTTCTGACCGTTCTGAGCTGGAATTTTCCACTGAGTTGAAGTTTTCGGAGGTGCAGATCGCCTTCATCCTGCGACAAGCTGAGGAGGGGACGGCGGTTACGTGACGGTTTGGCTGAGCGCTGTGAGCAAACGTTACCAGCAACCGATGAGCGGTGACATTCGCACTCTTTCAGCTGACCGACTAATGACCCTCGGGCCGGTCAAGCTTCTATTCAGTTCGAATTGTTCTGAGACCGGAGTCTTTGAAAGCAGCGCCTGTAGCATTGCAAGCTGGGATGAGCACACAGGTCATGATCGAAACTGGAGCGAGGTCAGCATGGGAGTATCGCGCCGGTCTCTGCCGCCATGGGGCGTGCTCTTCGTGAATGACCAGAGGACGCGGCGGAGGACGCGGCACCACACGAAACACCACCGGATGGGCAAATCAAGACTAGCCTCTGGAGACGCGTAGACATCACCAACGTCCTGTTTGCGTCGACTGAGCTCGGGTCATTGCAGCTGCGGGAGGCATGCTACCATGCTCAAGTGCTACCATGTTGACCGGACCCGCCGCGAAGTGCTGAACTCCATCGCGCTCTCAGCTCAAGCTGCGATAGTCCTGAAGATCCCATCCGCAGGAGCTCCTCAAGCGGTGTTTGAAAAGAACCCGCAGGGCTCTTTCCCCCCTGCCTCCCTCACAAAGCTAGTGACCACCATCACAGCGCTCAATGTGGCATCTCGGTGCGAACGTTCCTTGAACACCATGATGGAGATGATCGTAGAGGACAAAGCAAAGGGGTCGGGCAAAAACATTAACGTGGGTGATCGCTTTTCCTTTCAGGATGCGATCGCAAACATGATGCTGCCGTCCTCCAACGTCACGGCCAACGTCGTGGCACGGACTTTCGGCCAGCTTCTGATTGATATCGAGGAAAACGAGGCAAGCTCTGTTCCTCGTTTCGTTCAGGAGATGAACGCGACGGCCGCCAGTCTCGGAATGACCAATTCGACTTTCGTTAATCCGCATGGGCTCTATGCCCCGGCACAGATCACAACCTGTGCGGACATAGCGAAGCTCCTGGTGGATGCGATCGAGCGCCCAGCGATTTCGAGTGTGTGGGGCCGCGCCACCTACAACATGACGATCATAGGGCCGAATGCTAGAACCCAACAAATCACGTCGTCTGTAAAAATGATTGAAGGCGACGATGTTCTGGGTGGCAAGACTGGAACGCTCCGGCCCAAGACCTATAACCTTACCATCTATTCGCAGACGACCTCGGGGGCGAAATTAGCCTCGGTCATACTCTGCTCTCCTTCGGATGATGCCCGCTATGCGGATATGCGGCTTCTCTTGAGCGCTTTGGATGAGGTGTGATGTGACGAGAAATCGAGCATGATAGGGGATGCTCAGCCCACCCGAGCTGCGGCGAGTGGCCGTCATGACGAAACTACTAGCAGGTTGTTGAAAATCTGTTTCGTTCCCTGAACGTCTCGCATTCATGTCCTGGTCCTCTCGATGGGCCAGAACGAACTTCAAACCGCATTAGATCAGAGGGGCAAGGTCAACCTGGCCAATGTTTCGGCTTGAGAAGCAGGGACGGAAGCCGCACCGAGCTTCGTATAAGCCGAAGGAACGCCGCGTTGACTAGCCGATAACCCACTAAAACCGTGGATTTATTGAAACCGCACGAGCATATTGCGGGTCGGGCGCGCAGTGATTGAAAATCATCGCGCCGCGCTATGTTATTTGCAAGCTGCGCGCCAGTTCCTTTCGCTCTCGTTAGCGGCCTTGGCAATTCAGCCACAACCGATGCGGAAAGGGGCAGCTCTGGTCCCGCAAGAAAGGGGCATCCGTTGTGTCATTGAATTTTACGTTTTGAGACCGGCGGCGGGCCCAGGTCCGCTTGCCGAACAGGGAGGAAGACAATGGACGGAGAATCGCATTCCCAATCAAGGCGAAGATTTCTGAAGACGAGTGGACTTGTCACTGGGCTAACGGCGACGGCGCTTACCGCTCCCTGGGTTCGAAAGGCCGGAGCCGCTGACACGATCATCTGGAAGATTCAAACCTCGTGGCCGGCGGGTGTCGGACTTGAAACTTTCCAGAGCTGGTGTGGGACCATCAAGGAAAAGACCGGAGGCCAACTCGAATTTCAGCCGTTCAAGGCAAAGGACATCGTTGGTGACTTCGAACTCCTCGACGGGGTGAAGAACGGCGTTCTGGAAGCGATGAACTCGTTTTCACTTTACTGGGCCGGTAAGCTTCCCGCTGCGGCGTTCCTCTCCTCTTACACGATGGGGCTACGCTATCCGCACGAATGGGACATCTTTTTCTATTCGAAAGGTGGTCTGCAGGCCGCGCGCGACCTTTATGCGAAACAAGGTCTTTACTACGTCAACCGCATTCACCACGGCCCGAACATCATCCACTCAAAGACACCGATCCGCTCGATCGAGGATTTCAGGGATCTGAAGCTGCGCGTACCGGGCGGCATGATCGCCGAGACATTCGCGAAAGCGGGCGCCAAGACGACGCTGCTGCCGGGGGGCGAGGTATTCTCCGCACTGGAGAAAGGCACGATCGATGCGGCCGACTACACTGGGCCGGCGGTCAACTGGGCGCTCGGGTTCCAGCAGGTGACCAAGTACATTTCCATGGGCCCAGCCGGTCTGATGTCCGTATACCAGCCCGTCGATCTGATGGACTTTGCCGTCAACATGAATGTCTGGAACCAACTCCCGGACAACCTCAAGAAGTTCGTGGAAGACGAAATCCAAGTCTATTCCAATGTCCATTTCGGGGCCATCCAGAAGGCCGACATGGAGGCCTGGCAGAAATTCCTGGATGCCGGCATTGAAATCAATCGGCTTGGACCGGAGGACCTCCAGAAGTTCCAGGAAATCGCGGTGCCAATCTGGTTCGAGTGGGCCAACAAGGATAAGGACGCGGCGCGCATCTTCAAACTGCAGCTTGAGGTGATGGAGAACCCGACCGTCGGTTACGTGACGCCGGACATGTATCAGGGATTGTCGATCAACCTCTGAGGCTCTCCGCGCCCGTCCTGTCCGGGCGGGCGCACTCTCCTGCAAGAGGCAGTCGCCGATGCCCTCACTCACATTTGTGCTGCCGCACTGGCTATACTGGTCAAGCCTCGTGCTTTTCCCGCTCGTTGCGGTCTTCCTTGTCCATCGCGAGCGGGCACAGCGCGATGCCGGCCGTCCAAATCTCTTTCTTGCTTACCTGTTCCTGGTCACTGCAGGCTTCCTCGGCATGCACCGGTTTTATCTGAAGAGCAGGTGGGGATTCATTTTTATCCCGCTGTTCATTGCAGTGCTTTGGACGAGCGCCCAGGTACGCGACGGACGTGAGGCAGTGTCGCTCGCGCGATCCCAGAGCGAACACGCCGAAAGGCTGTTGCCGCGTGCCAAGGCAGATGTCGCAGCCAGCAAAGAAGGCGCTGCCGATCGCCTGGCGAAAGCTGAGGCAGACGCCACGGTGGCGCGCGATAATCTGAGCGCCGCCGCCCATGGGCTCGAGCGCGCCAACAGCATCGGCCGAATTGCCGGACTTCTGCTTGGTCTCGCTCTCGCAGGCGACGCCCTTCTAATACCCGGTCTTGTGCGGCGCGCCCGCACCCGTGAGATCGAGCGCGCCGCGGCCGACCATCCGCTCGTAGTCGATGTGCCAGCCACGCCCGTCAAGCAACCGCTCGCGTTGTTCCAGCCGGTCGACTGGCTGGTACGCGTGACGGGCGAGTTCGTCGCGTATTGGTCGGTTCTCGCAGTGGTGGCGTACTACTACGAAGTGGTGGCCCGTTTTGTTTTCAACTCACCGACCAACTGGGTACATGAAAGCATGTTTCTTATGTTCGGCATCCAGTACATGCTGGCAGGCGCCTATGCCTACCGTGACGAAACGCATGTCAGGGTAGACATCGTCTACAGCCATCTCTCCGAACGCGGTCGTGCTGTCTGCGACATCATCACCTCGGCCTTCTTCTTCTTGTTCACCGGCACCATGCTGGTCACAGGATGGCGATTTGCGAGCGATGCCACGGCGGTTGGCGAACGCTCATTCACCGAATGGGGCATCCAATACTGGCCGGTAAAGCTCGCGATCCCCGTCGGGGCAGCGCTCCTGTTGCTTCAGGGTCTATCCCGGCTGATGCGAGACATCGCCACTGCATTTGGAAGGGTCGGCTGAGCGATGGGCCTCGAGCTTCCGATCCTGTGGCTCAGCATATTGATGTTCGGGGGTCTGGGCGTACTTTTGCTGCTCGGATTACCGATGGCCTTTTGCACCGGCAGCCTTGCCGTGCTTTTCCTCTTTCTATTCGGCAATTCGGCCATGCTGAACATGCTGCCGTCTCGGGTCTTCCCGTTCATGACGGATTATCAGCTCTCGGCGGTGCCGCTTTTCATCTTCATGGCCGCGATTCTCGAGAAGGCGGGCATCATCGAGGAGCTGTTCGATGTCGTCTACAAATGGCTGGGCGGACTCAAAGGCGGGCTCGCATCGGCCACGGTGATCTCCTGCACGCTGCTGGCCGCGATGGTCGGTGTCGTCGGGGCGACGGAAGTGACGATGGGCATGATCGCGCTCCCGGCCATGCTGCGCCGCAACTACGACGCCAAGCTCGCCTGCGGCTCGCTTCTTGCTGGCGGGACCCTAGGCATTCTCATACCCCCTTCCGTCATGGCGATCGTCTATGCCGTCGTGGCGCAGCAGTCGCTGGGCGAGCTTTTGATCGGGTCGGTATTTCCCGGGCTGCTGCTGTCCGGGATGTACGTCGCCTACGTGACGGCGCGCTGTTACATCGACCCCAAACTCGGCCCGGCGTTGCCGCCGAACGAGCGCATTGACTTCGCCCAAAAACTCAAGCTTTTGCGCCGGACGTTCATGCCGATACTGCTGATCCTGCTTGTGCTCGGGGTCATCTTCATGGGCATTGCCACGCCGGTCGAAGCCGCCGGCATCGGTACGTTCGGGGCTTTCATCGTCTGCGCCGCACATCGGCGCCTGACCTGGGACACGATCCGGGAGGCCTGTGTCGCGACGCTCAAGGCCACGGCGATGGTCATGTGGATATTCTTCGGCGCCACCATGTTCGTCGGTTTCTTCATCCTGAAAGGTGGGCAGAACTTCGTAGCCGAATCGATACTCGGAACAGGCTTGGCGCCTTACGGCGTTCTTGTTCTGATGATGATCATTCTGTTCGTCCTGGGCATGTTTCTGGACTGGGTGGGCATTCTCCTTCTCACCGTACCGATATTTCTGCCCATCCTAAAGCCACTCGAATTCGGCGGCACGTTTGGGCTAGCCGGTGTGGCTCCTGAAGACGTGCCACTGTGGTATGGTGTCATTTTCATGGTCAACATGCAGATGGCGTTCCTTAGCCCGCCTTTCGGCTATTCGCTGTTCTATCTGAAGAGCGTTGCGCCGCCGGAGATCTCGATGGCGACGATCTTTCGATCCGCAGTCCCCTTCTTGTGCCTGCAGGCGATCGGAGTGGGACTATGCATCGTGTTCCCCTCAATCGTCGTCTGGCTCCCGAAGGTCATGTACGGAGCCAATTGACCACATTTGCGGCTTGCCGACACCGAGGATCAGTCGAATTTGATAGCTTTTCGCTTGAACGGCGTCACCTTTTTGCCTTCCTTTGCGCGTCGTCATGAGATCGCTTCTTGAAACAATCCTGGCTGCGAGTGCGGGTTTATCGCACTCGACCAGTCTTGGTTATCTCGCCTACGCCGCCCCGGGAATGCCGCCCCATCTGTCCTTGCCGAGATGGCCAAGGAACCCGCCGCCGATCAGATCGTTTCGCGATAGATCAATCGGACGAGGAGAGACATGCTCGAAATTCTGCATGCTCACAATCGCGGGACACCGAACACGGGCCGGCTCTGCCAGTTCGGGGCTTGGCGCGATGCTGCGTGACGATGCTGCGTGACGTCGATTATGTCCTGCAAAAACTCGACTGGATGCGCGCCGAAGGCATCTGGCCCAACGGCTTGCGATATCTGTGGACCGATGCATTCGGGGTCGTGCTCTACGTCTCGCTTTATGCGGAAACTGGCGAAGAGCGCTGGCTGGGCGAAGCCGAGCGGCTGGTGGCCGATGTCGAGCGTGTGCTCGGCCGCCGGCGCGGACTGAGGATCGGCGAAGCGGCCGATCGCGACGGCCAGTATTTCCACTATCTGGCGATGTGGCTGTTTGCCCTGGCGCGTCTCGGCGATCTGAAGCCGGAATACCGCAAGCGCGGCATTACGCTGGCGCGGGACATTCACCCGGCGTTTGTGGTCCCCGGCCGCGGCGTGATCTGGAAGATGCAGGAGGATTTGAGCGGTCCTTACCCCGGCTACGGCCTCGGCAGCATGGATGCCTATGACGGCTACGTCTCTTACCGAATGCTCGACGACGAGGAACTGGCGCCCGAGATCGCGCAGATGCGTGACCTGATGGTGCGCGATTGGCGCAGCCTCGACATCGACCAGGACCTCGGCCTCGGCATGATGCTGTGGCTCGCCCATTTCTTTCCCGACGAGCCGTGGGCCGAGGCCCAGACGAGGCGTTCGCTGCGAACCCTGGAAACGATGTGGGTCGACCCGCCCGGTTATTTCAGCCGCGCGCCATGGCTGCGCGATACCAAGTTCGCCTTCACCAATTACGGCGTTTCGCTCGGCCTGCAGGCCGCCGGTATCTGGCCGGGGCGTGTCGATAGGCTGAACGCCTTCTTCGAGGACTGGCGCTCCGGCGACGAATACGACCGCGAGGCGATCACCTGGGTGATGGCCTGCACCTCGCATCTTCCCGGTGCTTTTCTGACCCGGGGTGGCGAGAGAACGATTGAAAGCGACGAACCTCGGGAACGTTCCTCTGCCGGCGCGGTTGTCGATGAAAGTGCATCGAAAAGCAAAAGCAAGGAACGCGGTTGAAATGGCCACTCTCTTGGGAAAACCGGGGAGCTGTTGGGTGGCGACGGCCACCTCCACGAACTATCCCCAGCTCGAAGGTTTGGTCCGTGCGGACGCCGTTGTCGTGGGGGCTGGAATCGTCGGGCTGACGACGGCGCTTCGGCTTTGCGAGACGGGCCGGTCGGTGATCGTCTTGGAAGGCTTGCGGACAGGTGGCCAGGTGACCGGCCGCTCGACGGCCAAGATCACCACGCAGCATGCGCTGATCTATCGTCATCTCATTGACAGCGTAGGCCGGGACCTGGCGCGGACCTATGCCGATGCGAATTCCGCCGGCGCCAAACAGATCCGCGATTGGGTTCGCGAGTACGCCATCGCCTGCGATCTCGAGAGCAAGGACGCCTATAGCTACACCTGCAGTGAAAGCCGGCGCGCGGAGATTGCGGCCGAGGCGGAGGCCGCGCGCCAGGTCGGGCTGGAGGCCGAGATCCTCGACCGCGCGCCGCTGCCTTTCGTAACGGCCGCCGCGCTACGGTTCCCCGACCAGGCGCAGTTCAATCCGGCGATGTATCTGGTTGGCCTGGCGGAAGCGGTGACGGCCCGTGGCGGTCGGATCTTCGAAAACAGCCGCGCCACCTCGATCGACGAGGCAAGCCGCTGGCGCGTCGTCACCGATGGCGGCGCCGTTGATGCCGGGCACGTCGTCGTCGCCACCAACATGACGGTGAAGAGCCCCGTCGGCATGGCGAACCGGACGCAACCGCGCTGCCACACCGCCATGGCCTTTCGGATCGACGATCCCCTCCCTGTCGACGGCATGTTCATCGGCATCGACGACCCGACGCATTCCATCCGCACGGGCCGTGATGCCGAAGGGCCACTGCTGGTCACGCTCGGCCCCAAGTTCAACACCGGCTGGGACGGCGACGTGGCCAAGCGGTTTGTCGAACTGGAAAACTGGGCAAGAAAGAACCTTCCGGTCGGCGACGTCGCGTGGCGCTGGTGCAATGAGGACTATGATACGGCCGACAGGATCCCATATGCCGGCGAACCCGATCCCGCCAAGGCCGCCGGCTTCCACATTGCCACGGGCTTCAACGCCTGGGGCATCACCAACGGGACGGCCGTGGGCGCGATGATCGCCGACCTGATCTGCGGCCGCCCGAGCCCATGGCAACAACTCTACGATCCGGCCCGGCCCTATCCTGAGGCCTTCCACAAGAACGGCCGCAGTCAATCGATCGTCTCGAGCACCCACGACATTGCGCCTGGTATGGGCGGCATGATCGTCAGGGGAGACGAAAAGATTGCGGCGTGGAGAGACACCGAAGGCGCACTCCAGGCGGTTTCGGCGATTTGCACCCACAAGGGCTGCACCGTAACCTGGAACAATGCGGACCACACCTGGGATTGTCCCTGCCACGGCTCGATCTTCGCCGCCGACGGTTCGGTCATCCACGGCCCTGCCCGAAAACCGCTTGCCCAGATTACATTGTGAAGGCGGCGACCGACACGGCCCGCGTCACGCCGGCCGTTCGTAGGTTCCGACCAGCTCCGTCTCCTCCAATGCGTGTTTCTGGGCTTGCTTCCAGACCTGATGCACGCCCGCCTGTCCTGGTACGCTGAGGCTCGGCACATCGAGCGCGGCCAGCAGGAAGTGGTAATGGTGGACGCCGTGCCCTGCAGGCGGCTGCGGACCATCGTAATACGCATTGCCGAAATCGTTGGTGCCTTGCCTGAGTGCCGACGGGCCGGGCTTGCCGTCTTCGGCCTCGGCTAGTCCCCCGGTATCCGGCGGGATGTTGAACACCGCCCAGTGCCCGAAAATCCCGCTTGGTGCATCGGGATCCCGCACGACAAGAACAAGGCTCTTGGTGCCATCCGGGACACCGGACCACTTCAGCGGCGGCGAGACGTTCTGGCCGTCACGCGCATATTTTTCGGGAATTCTTCCGCCTGCCCGGAACGCCGGGCTGATAAGGGTGAGTGGCATTGCTATTTCCCCAAGGAGGTTGCGACCGAGAAGCCCGCGCCTGCGCCGTTCACGCCGCTTGCTGAGCTTCGGCGACGCGTCTTATCTCGCCCGGCAGGGATTCCCAGACCTTGTGCATCTGTCCTTCTCCGACGTGATGGGCGAGTACCTTGGACACGACCCTGAATGCATCCTTGGAATCGACCGGGCGGGTAAATTCCAGCTCCGCCTTGATCTTGGCCAGAAACTCGTCGAGCGACCGCATCTTCTCGGGAGCTTTGGAAGGCTGATATTGGTCATAGAAGGCGCCGCGCACCAGGATCGGCAGCTGCGAGCCGAGGTGGGCTGCAAGATCCGGCTGCATACGGTCGCGCAGGGCGTGCAGCACCGCTCCGAGAACGTGCCAGGCGACCTGCCGATCCGGTCCAATCTCGTCCATGATCTCGTCGAGCCAGATGTTCGTGGTCTGCAGTGTCTTGTCGAATACGTCGAGTCCGGTGGCGTTCATCGAGATCCTCCTTCCGTTCAAATCCGACTAGGTGATGTGACCAAACAGCCGTACCTGCCCGTTGTTCCCCCATGCGCATGTCCTGATGCGCATTTATTGTCGGAGGTCCCGTCTGTTGTCGGCCCGTCATGAGGGGATTCGGGCCGGCTTTTTTGCCGCTGTTTTTCGACCACCTTTCTTGGCCGGCACCGGAACATCCTCATGGGTGGACGAGTTTTGTTTGCCGTCGCCGATCACATGGCGACGAGTGATGCAGACACAAAAAACAGGAGAAGAACCATGGCACATCACGATTTGGCGCCCCGGACGCCATCGCGCAGCCTCTACCCATCCGCGCGCGACCCGCTCACGTCATTCCACCGGCAGATTGACCGCCTGTTCGACGACTTCTTCGCGCCGATGGCCGAAGCGACTACGGCCGGCGATCTTTGGCCGAGCGTCGACGTACATGAAACAGACCAAGCCTATAAGGTCACCGCCGAATTGCCGGGGCTCGAGCAGAAGGACGTTGAGCTCAAGCTGCGCGAAAACACCCTCTTTATAACGGGCGAGAAGCGTTCGGAGCACAAGGAAGGCGAAGGCGGCCGCACCTACAGCGAACGCAGTTATGGCCGGTTTCAGCGGACCATCCCGCTGGAAGCGGAGATCGATGCCGACAAGGTGCAGGCCACTTTCAGAAACGGCATTTTGGCTGTCGAGCTTCCGAAGAACCCCGCTGCAAAGGACAAGACACGCCGCATAGAAGTGAAAGCGCGATAGTTGCCAAACTGAAGGCTGCCTGAGCAGGCGGCGTTCAGCCCAGATGGAGAAGAACGGCGAGCACGGCGGCAACCGCCCAGCGAGCGTCTAGCGCCGGGGATCGTCCGTTGCCTCGGAAACGCCTTCGAGAGCGATTTTGGCGGCTTCCTCATCGGTCCGCCCGAGGTCGGCCAGGGCGATGACGCCGACGAGGCGCTTGTCGTGATTGATCACCGGAAGACGACGCACCTGATGCTTGGCCATGATCTTCGCCGCATCGGTGATATCGGCGTCATCGAAGCACCAATAGACATGCTCGGACATGACCTCGCGAACGGTCGTGTTGCCGGCTGAGCGCTCCTCGGCGACGCCGCGCATCACGATGTCGCGGTCTGTCACCATGCCGACCAGCCTGTCATTCTCGCCGACCGGAAGGGCGCCGAGATTGTCGGCCCGCATTTTCCGGGCGGCATCCCTGATTGTCGTGTTCGGGCCGACCAGTTCGGTCCGACGGCTCATGATCTCCTGAACTTGCATGGGATCTTCCTTTCCCTGATTGCTGAGGCAACAAGTCGCCAGACGGACCTGTTGCGACGCATCGCTAGATTGCCAGCTGGCCGGACGAGGCATGTACGGATCACTACTTCGATCTTCCCGATCCGCGCTGAGGCGCGTGCCGGTGCCGGCACCTCGCGATCGAAACTATTCTTGGAACGTCCAGGCAGCGAGCGAGTTCCAAAATGGTACCGGTGCCGCAGCCATCCCACGGAATGTGGACGCAGGCTGGTGAAAAAACATCCGCCGGGAAAACAGATGCACGCGGATTGAAGGTCATGGCTATCATCTTTTCAGATCGCCGCGAGGCCGGGCGGCAACTCGCCGGGGAACTCGTTCGCTTTGCCGGCCGCGACGATGTGATCGTATTGGCGCTGCCCCGAGGCGGCGTGCCGGTCGGCTACGAGGTCGCGCAGGCACTCAAGGCACCGCTCGACGTCTTCGTCGTGCGCAAGCTCGGCGTCCCCGGCCACGAGGAACTGGCCATGGGGGCGATCGCGCCCTCAGGCGTACGTGTCCTGAACGACGAAATCGTCAACGGTCTCGCGATCCCGCCACATGTCATCGACGCGGTCGCTGCAAGGGAGGAAAAAGAGCTTCTGCGCCGCGAGCACCTCTATAGGGACGGGCGACCCCCACCGCAGTTGAATGGACGAACCATTATCCTCGTGGATGACGGGCTTGCGACCGGATCGACCATGCGGGCCGGGATCAAGGCGCTGCGAAAAAACCACGCCGCCCATATTGTCGCGGCCGTTCCCGTCGGTAGCCCCGACACTTGCGACGCGATGCGGGCGGACGCCGACGAGGTCGTTTGCGCGACGACACCAGAGCCGTTGCTGGGTGTCGGGCGCTGGTACGTGGATTTCTCGCAGACGAGCGATGAAGAGGTCCGCGCGCTCCTCGCCAGGTCCGGGCCCAAGCCCGCCGCTTCCGAAGAGGAATTGGCTGGGCGCGCGGGCGCGGGTCCGGCGCCTGGCACCAGATCGACATAGCGGAGATGGATATGGACCGGGATAGCGAGCACGTCGTGCATGTTCCCGCGGGACCTGTCACGCTTGAGGGCAATCTTTCGTTGCCCTCGGATGCTCGTGGCCTTGTGCTCTTTGCCCATGGCAGCGGAAGCAGCCGCCACAGCCCGCGCAACCGCTACGTGGCAGGAAGGCTGAACGAGGCGAACCTCGCCGCCTTCCTCATCGACCTGTTAACGGCCGAAGAGGAGCGGATCGACCAGGTCACGGCCGAGTTGCGCTTCAATATCGGACTGCTCGCCGAGCGGCTGGTCGGCGTCACGGATTGGCTCGGCGCCTCGCCGGAAACATCGGGGTTGCGTCTTGGCTATTTCGGCGCGAGCACGGGCGCCGGTGCCGCCCTGGTGGCGGCGGCCGAGCGGCCCGACCAGGCCGCGGCCGTGGTTTCGCGTGGTGGCCGGCCCGATCTTGCAGCGCACGCCCTGCCGCGCGTCCGGGCGCCGACCTTGCTCGTCGTCGGAGGCGCGGACAAGCAGGTGATCGCGCTCAACCGCTCGGCGCTGGCGGCGCTCCACTGCGAGAAGGAGCTCGCCATCGTCCCTGGCGCGACGCACCTGTTCGAGGAGCCCGGCGCCCTGGACGAAGTCGCGGGCCTGGCGAGCCGATGGTTCTTGCGCCATCTGATTTCGGACAGATCGGCGTCGACGTCCTGACAGCTGGGGCTTGGATCACCAGTCCCGGGATCATTTGCGTCCTCAACGCGTTATGATCCTCATAAGACCGCGCGCAGCTGCAACCCGAATGGCTGTCGCAACCCGTATGAGGGAGAAAGACAATGCCGGACAAGAAAACCATCGAGAAGGCCCGAAAGGACAAGCGCGAGGGCAAATCGCCGAGCACACAGGCCGGCGAGTTCGTGCACGAGGAGATCGATAAAATCCGCCGCGGCGAGCACGGCGCGCGCTCGACCCAGCAGGCCATCGCCATCGGGCTTTCCGAGGCAAGACGCGCAGGCGTAGACCTGCCCCCGCCCAAAAAGGGCAAGGTGAAGGAGAGCACGCGCAAAAGCGCCGAATACGCCTATGAGGCCGGCCAGGGTGAACGCACGCCGAAACGCCGCCCGCGGGTCTCGAAAGCCGTCTCCAAGGTGCTCGAGCACGAGCCGAGGAGTACGGCGTCGCACGAGGCGCTGGCGCAGCAAGCCAAGCGTGCGGCCTCGCGCCGGACGGCTGAGGAGCGCTCGGCCGCTGCCAAGAAGGCCGCCGAGACGAAAGGCGCCAGCGGAAGGAAGGCGGCGGCGCAGAAGGCCGCCAGAACGCGCGCGCACCACGCATAGTTCAAAGACGGCAGTTCGCCTCCTGGAAATCCGATATGGCCCAAGCGACCGGTATCGAGATCTGCCCCGGCAGCGCGGGACAACGCCGCTGCCCAAGGCGAACCTGCATCCGCGGGACAACATCGACTTCGAAATCACCGCTGACGAAACGGTGGCGCTGAACGAGCAATACGCGTCACTCGCGACGCTGCCTGACGCGTGACACCAACCGGAGGTACACGGCGGCAAGGGCAGCGGGAGACCGATCAGGAAAGCGCAGCCTGTTTCTTGAGCATGATGCGTATCGCCCATAACGCGGAGAACTCTGATCATGACCTCAGCTGCCAGCACGACAATGCCGCGAGACACCACTCAGACGAGACATATCGCTTTGCTCGGCGCGCCCTCTAATCTTGGGCTGATGCCGCAGGAGGGTAAGCCGGAGCCCGGCGTGTGGAAGGCGCCGGAGACACTTCAATCGCTTGGTCTCGCCGACCGTTTAGGCGCCGGTCCGTTGCGCTCGGTTCGGGCTCCGTCTTATCGGCCTGAGGTGGATCCTGCGACGGGCGTGCGCAATGCCCAGGCCCTGCGCCAGTATTCCAAGACGCTTGCCGAAGCGGTCGACGAGGAGCTGAACTCGGGAGGGTTCCTGCTCATGCTCGGCGGCGATTGCCGTGTGTTGCTTGGCCCTGCGCTCGCGCTACGGCGTCGTGGCCGCTACGGCCTTATCTTCTTCGATGGGCACACCGATTTCAAATTGCCGGATACCTCGCCGTCAAAGGGAGCCGCGGGCATGGATTTGGCCTTCGTGACCGGCCATGGCCCGACGCTCCTGACCGATTTCGGCGAGCACACTCCTTTGGTCCGTGAGGCCGACGTAGTCGCGTTTGGCTATCGCGATGTGCAGGACCCCGCGACTTACACGTGCAAGGCCGTCTTCGACACCGATGTTCACCGGATGGATTTGGCTGAAGTGCGGCGGCGCGGCTTCGCCGATGCGGCACGCATAGCGCTTGACGCGGTCGCAGGGCAGGACATCGAGGGTGTATTCGTTCACTTCGATGTCGACGTGCTGGACAGCGAGATCATGTCGGCTGTCGATACGCCGGAGGCCGGCGGTGTCTTGCCCGACGAAGCTGTCGAAGCCCTTCGCACATGGTGCAACGATCCACGCGTGATTGGGATGGAGGTGACGATCTATGATCCCGACCGCGATCCGGATCGTCGCTGTGGCGAGCTGCTGATCGACATTCTGGTCGCTTCCCTTCGCGGCCGGTAGACCAATGGGAGTCCTGCACTTGTGCACAAATGCAATCCGCCGGCACGAATGGCCGTCGGTCTGACGGATCGCCGCGCGCACCCATTCTGTGGTGCTACCTCATCGGGAACCGTTCTCAACGAACATGGTTCGGAGTGTGCGACCGAAGCATTCGGCTTCTTCTACCCGGCTATCGCCAAGGAGATTCGCCATGACCGGCAAAACCCGTCCCACCGTCCTGATCACAGGCAGCAGCGGGTTTCTGGGCCAGGCCATCGCTCGCGGCTTGATGGAGCGCTACGACATCATCGGCCTTGATGTTGCCAGACGATCCTTGCCCAGCGTCGAGACGATCGAGATCGACCTTACCTCGGACGCGAGCGTGGCGAAGGCACTGGCCGAGGTGCGCGAGCGGAGCGGCGGCCGCGTTGCCTCGGTGATCCATCTCGCGGCTTATTACGACACGACCGGCGAGGATAATCCGAAATACGGCGCGGTGACCGTCGAGGGAACGCGCCGGCTGCTGAACGCGCTGAGGGGGTTCGAGACGGAGCAGTTCGTGTTTTCGAGCACGCTGCTGGTGCATGCGCCGAGCCCGGCAAAGGGCGCCAGGATCGACGAGCGATCGCCGATCGATCCGGCCTGGGCCTATCCGAGATCGAAGGCCGAGACCGAGACGCTGATCCAGAAGGAGCACGGCGACATCAAGGTTGCGATCCTGCGACTGGCGGGTGTCTATGACGAGGATTGTCACGCGGCCTTCATCGCCCAGCAGATCGCCCGCATTTTCGAGCGCATGCCGACCGCCTATCTTTTCACCGGCGACATCACCACCGGCCAGCCCTACCTGCATCTGGACGATCTCGTCGACGCCGTGGTGCGCACTGTCGACCGGCGCAGCCCGCTTCCCGACGAGACCGTACTGCTGATCGGCGAAGAAGAGACGCCGTCCTACGACGAGATGCAGAAGCAGATCGGGCAGCTCCTGCATGGCGAGACCTGGCGGACCCTGTCCCTGCCGAAAGAGGTGACGAAGCTCGGCGCCTGGATGCAGGAGAAGGTTCTCGACCAGGAGACCGACATCAAACCATGGATGATCGAGAACGCC
The DNA here is from genome assembly GCF_040321675.1 of Mesorhizobium sp. M0296. Taxonomy (NCBI): domain Bacteria; kingdom Pseudomonadati; phylum Pseudomonadota; class Alphaproteobacteria; order Hyphomicrobiales; family Phyllobacteriaceae; genus Mesorhizobium; species Mesorhizobium sp. M0296. The sequence continues at coordinate 11,259 of NZ_JAMYRZ010000001.1, read as the reverse complement.
GACGATCACTACGAGATCGACATCTCCCGCGCCAGGCGCCTGCTTGGCTGGAACCCGCGGCACCGCCTGACCGCTACCTTGCCGGAAATGATCCGGCGGCTGAAGGCGGATCCTACCGACTGGTACAAGAAGAACAAGCTTGAACCGTCGGCGGCCGTCGCTTCCGCGCCCGAGCTCGACCAGGCCGCCGAACGGCTGCAGCGCCCGCTCGAGCGCTCGGACGACGAGGTCGAGGCGGAAACCGAACGCCACCGGGCCGCAACGCTCTGGGCGCCGCTGACCAACGTTGCGATCGGGCTGTTGCTCGTGGCGTCGCCCTTCACGCTCGGCCTGTTCGATCCCGCTTCAGCACCGATTCCGCCGGCGCTCGGACATGAGATCTCCTCGCCGGAGACGCGCGACGGCAGGCTCGGCATCAGTGAGATTGTATCCGGCCTCGCCATCCTGTCGCTGGCGCTCGTCGGCATGCGCCGGCGCTGGCACGGGCTGCAATGGATCACCGCCTCGATCGGGGTTTGGGTGATGTTCGCGCCGCTGCTGTTCTGGACCACCAGCGCCGGAGCCTACGCGACCGACACGTTGGCCGGCATGCTGATCGTCGCGTTCGCGGTGATGATCCCGCCGACGCCGGGTATCAGCCGGCGTGCCCTTGCCGCCGATGACGACCGCCCGCTCGGCTGGAGCTATTCGCCCTCCCTCTTCACCCAGCGCATTCCCATAATCGGCCTCGCCTTTGTCGGCCTGTTCGTCTCGCGCTATCTCGCTGCCTATCAGCTAGGGCACATCGACAGTCTTTGGGATCCGTTCTTCGGCCCGGGCGAGACGCCGGCCGGCAATGGCAGCGAGGCGGTGGTCACCTCCTGGGTCTCCAAGGGTTTTCCGATCGCCGATGCCGGGCTGGGCGCCTTCGCCTATGCGCTGGATATCCTCGCGGGCGCGATCGGCGATCGCCGCCGCTGGCGCACCATGCCGTGGATGGTGCTTTTGTTCGGCTTGCTGGTCGTTCCGCTCGGCGTGGTCAGCGTCGGCTTCATCATCATCCAGCCACCGCTCATCGGAGCGCTGTGCACGCTCTGCATCGTCCAGGCTGCCGTCACCGTCGTCCTCATCCCTTATTCGGTCGACGAGGTGCTGGCGAGCTGCCAGTATCTTTGGCATGCGAAACAAGCGGGAGAGCCGTTCTGGCGCACATTCTGGTGCGGAGGTCCGGCACTTTCGGAGGACCAGACGCCAACGCCGGATCTCGACCGGCCGCTATCGGCAGTGGCGCGGGACTTCGTCACTGGCGGTGTGAATTTCCCCCGGACCCTTGTCGCCAGCACACTCGCCGGCACCCTGCTGATGATCACGCCGCTTGTCTTCGGCACCAGCCCGCCGCTCTACTTCAGTGACCATGTCACCGGCTGCCTGGTCATCATGATCGCCGTTACGGCGATGGCCGAGGTGGCGCGCGCCGTCCGCTTTGTGAACATAGCGCTTGGAGCCTGGATCGCCCTCTCTCCGTTCATGCTCGCCGGCGGCGCGGCGGCGAGCCTCGCCAATCTGGCGATCGGAGCGCTGCTGGTCGGGCTCAGCCTGCCGCGCGGCACGCGCAGCGCTGCGCATTATGGCGGCTGGGACCGGGCCATCGTCTGAGAATGTTCGGCGGCGCAGGACGGTCGGCCAGGTGGCTGCAAAGATTGATCCGCATCAACCTGTCGAACACATCGAGCGGGAAGTCGGCGAAAGGCGCAAAGGCGGCCGTACCCTTCCAACTTGAATTTTCCGCGTATCTGCATTTCACAAGTCGGCAAATAAATTAGGGAGGAATTTCAGCATGATAAAAGGGCAATTCTCTGCGCCGGCATCCTCGCCGCCGGTATGTGGGCCGCGTCGTCATCGGCGTCCGCCGAAAGCCTGACCATGTCTTGCGGCGTTGACGAGGTCTGGTGCCAGCAGACGGCGCGGGCGTTCGAGGAGAAGACCGGCATCACCGTCAATATGACCCGCAAGAGCGCTGGCGAAATCTGTGCGCAATTGCGCGCCGAGGCCGCCAACCCAAAGGGAGACATCTGGTGGGGCGGAGCCGGCGATCCGCATCTGCGGGCAGCCGAGGAGGGCCTGACAGTGGAATACAAATCGCCGCTGCTCATGCGGACCGGTTCTGATCAAAGCTTGAAGGATTGCACGCAGAGCTGGCGGACCTGGGCGAACACGCCGTTGCCGGCGCAAATCACCAGCGCGCCGTTTTCCAGCACCGTCTTTGGGTCGGGCTTGACTATAGTGCCGCCGGCTTCTTCCACCAGCAGCATGCCTGCCAGGCAGTCCCAGGCGTTCATATGCTCTTCGACATAGCCGAGCAGCCTGCCGGCGGCCGCATAGGCGAGCATCAACGCGCCGGATGCGTTACGGAAAAACACGCCGCCCTTTGAAAACAGCAAGCCGATGAGCGTTGCGACGTTCTGAATTTCGACGCGGTTGGAAAAGCCGGTGCCCAACGAGCCGTCGGTCAGGCTGGTGGCCGCGCTTGCCCTGATCGGCTTGCCGTTGAGAAAAGCGCCGCCGCCCTTGCGGCAATGGAACGTTTCGCCGGTAGAGGGCTCGTGGATGACACCCACGACAGTGTCGCCGTCCTTGGCGCAGGCGATGACCACACACCAGGCCGGAATGCCCCGCACGAAATTCGCGGTGCCGTCGATCGGATCTATCACCCAGACATGCCCGCTCGATCCGGTGACCGAGGCATGCTCCTCGCCGACAATTCCATCGGTCGGGTAAGCGGCTTTCATTGCCGCACGGATGAACAGCTCGACCTCGCGGTCAGCCTGCGAGACCATGTCCTGATGACCTTTGCTCTCGATGGCGAGGCTGTCGAGGTCGCGAAAATACTTCAGGCCGAGCGCGCCGGCGCGCCGCGCGAGGTCGATGGCGAACTGTTCGCGCGTTGCTGTGTCGGGTGTCATGAGATCCTTGGGATGGCGAATGTGATCTGAGGAAAATACCCCAGCCAAAGAAGCTTAGCGGTGAAGCTAAGAGCGTGCAAATGACGAGCCCTGCCTTTTGCGGGGCGGCCCCGAGGCCGACCGGTCTTCCATGCGCCCGACAGCGACAGTCGCGCTCATACGGGTCCGGTCATGTCGCCTTCGATATAGATGATCTGGCCGGTCATGAAGCTCGACGCGTCGGAAACCAGGAAGATCGCGGCACCGCCCAGTTCATCGACCTCGCCCACCTTGCCAGCGGCCGACCAATGCCACGGCTGAGATTGCCGGCGATAAACGCCTATCCCCGCCAGACATCTTCGCGGCGCAGATCGTCCATCGCGCGCGAAATGCCTTTGCGCAGGATCGACACCATATCGTCGATCTACTGGCGCTTGATGATTAATGGCGGCGACATCACGCACATGTTGATCAGTAGCCGGACCAACAGGCCGAGCTCGTGGCAATGCGCGTCGATGCCAGTCGGCACCTCGATCCGCCTCGCTTATGACCCTGAGGCTCTGCTGGCGATAACCTGAATAATTTTTTGCGCAGCAGTGCGACCGGCGACGATCGCGCCCTCGACATAGCCCGGAAATGACGGCGACAGCTCCGACGAGGCAAAATGCACCGGCGGGGCGCCCGCCCGGATAATGCATTCGGCATCCGTTGCCGCCGCATCGACGATCGAATCGCTGTAACCGCCGCCGCTCCAGTGATCCTCGGTCCAGTCGCGATAGCTGAGAGCGGTGACGCCGGCCGCCTCGATACCGAGCGCATCTTGCAGCTTTGATGTCACCGTAGCGCGTAGCGCCGCGCTGTCCATATCCCGCCAGCGCTGCGCCAGCGGCCCGCCGATGAAGACGACAAGTGCTGCATGATCCTCGTCCTTGCTGGCATCGCAGGCAAAAAGTCCGTGCGGCTCCCGCCACATCAGCATGCCGCTCAAGCCCCTGTCGCGCCAGAAAGCCTTGGGATAGCGCACAAGCATTTTGATAACTGCGCCGCTTTCCCAGACGCCGAGGGCTCTCTCCAGCGCAGCCGGCAGCGGTGGCACGAAATCGACTCTCGAGGCCATCATCGGCGGTAGCGCGACCAGTACCGCTCGTGCCTCGGTCACGCCGGCAGGCGAAACGACGCGAACCCCTCCCGGGCCGTGCTCAATAGCCTCGACGGCTGTATTCAGCCGCAGTCGATCGCCGAGATCCCGCGCAAGATCATCTGCCAGCGAATGCATGGTTTCGCCCACGAAATACTGCAGCTCCGACACCTCGTTGGTGATGCGGCGATCATTGTCGATCAAGTACCACAGCGGCAGCCTTTCCATTGCCAGGCACCACAGGCCCTCGATCATCGACCGAAAGGCGGCCTTGGCATCGTCGGGATCGTTCTGGCGATCGAGCCATGCCGCCACTGTCAAGCCGGCGATGGCCGGGTCGGTCGGTGCGATCGCGTTCATCCGCTCGCGCATTCGCATCGCGGTGCCGTAAGTGCGCCCGGCTTGCGCCTCGCTCATTCGCGGCTGCGTGACGAATTCGCCTGCGACATGGGTCTCGACCAATGTCTTGCCGCGCGCTCGCACCAGCGCCATTAATTCCGGCATGTCTTCGCACAAGAACTGGCCGCCGCTGTCGATCCGCTCGCCGAGCCCGTTCTGCACGGCTTCGACGCGGCCGCCGACACGGTCGCGGGCTTCGAGCAGCACGACATCGATGCCGGCGTGGTTCAATTCACGCGCGGCCGACAGGCCGGTGAAGCCGGCGCCGACGATGGCCACATCGGCTCGTTCGATCTTGAACTTCATTGGCCGGCCTTGATCTTCTCGAATGTCAGGGGCCGGATCATTGTCTTCATTGCTGGTCCACCCTCTTTTTGATGGTTCATGCCGGCCTGGCACCGCGGGCTGCTGAGTTCGGATAGTGCTTGGGGAATGCCGCAGACAGGAACTCGTTCGCGGCCTGCAGCGCCGTCTCGCGTGTGGCGTCCTCGGTGCCCATCATCAAATGCAGCCACAGACCATCCAGCATGGCGCTGAGCGCCAGCGCCATGACTTGGGGCTCATAGGCATAGAAGCCGCTCTGCTTGAGCGCCGCGCAAAGATCGATGAATATGTTCTGGTAGACGGCATCACGTGCGCTGCTCAGCGCCTGATATTTCGGTCGCGATTTGGCCTCGCCCCAGAAGGCACACCAAGCAGCCAGCTTGCGCTTGTTGCAGATCGAGCGGTTGAAATCGGCTGCCACCAATGCCTGCAGCTGGCGGGCGGGATCATCGCCGGCCCTTTGCAAGGCGCTGCGCCAATGCGCCGAATACTCGTCATGCATGTATTGCAAAGTGGCGACGAGCAGCTTCTCCTTGCTCTCGAAATGGAAATTGACGATGCCGCGCGACAGGCCGGCGCCGTCGGCGACGTCGGCCATAGTCGTTTCCGAATAGCCGCGCTTGGCCAATGAATCGATAGTCGCTTCGATCAGTTGAACCTGCCTTGTCTCTTTCGACGCTTTGCGGCCGCGCTTTTCGGAATCGCTTTTTCGCGCCGGTTCGAGGAGGGCTTCGCGCGCCTCTGTTGTCTTCATCGGGGTGATGGTCTCCAGCATCGCCGGCTAGCCGACCGGCATCGGCCGCGAAGATCAGTGGGACGGTGTTTGCCACTGTCAAGCACCTTCTGCATGGCTGCCCATATTCGAATGTTCTCGTCGAGATTGCATCCTTGGAGAAAACGTCGTCGAAGGCACCGTCGGCGAAGGGCAGCAGTCCCGGCGATGCAAACCAGATCAGCGCCGCCGAGCCCGCCTGCAGCGGACCTTGGCTCGAGATCCACGCCAGGCGCGAGCTGCAATATCAAAAGCTGCTGAAGCGTGCCAAACTGGTGCCGCGGCTGGTCGTCAGGCTCGGCCGCCGCACTGCCAATCCGCCTGCGGATTTCTAAATATGGCCGACGACACCGACAGTCCCAAACTCGACGCCGAAGCCGCCGAACAGTGGCAGCTGATCAACACACCGCTCGGCGAAAAATGGTCGGGCCGCACCCGCTATGCTGCGGCCATGTTCTTCTACAAACGCGGTGAGATGAGCGCTGAAACGCTGGAGGCCTACCGTATTTGTGCCAGGCTGGATTCGACCGATCCGCTGCCGATCATCCGCGACCGCGGCATTGGCCCGGACTGGCTTAAACGCATGGGTTTCGAATAGTCGGCCTCCAAATCGCATTCCGGTCAAGCCGGCATCACCCGCTTAGCCGATGGTCTTTTCCAGCATGCCGAGCCAGTTGCGATAGGCGATCTTCTCGATCAGCGCGCGCCCGAAGCCGCGAGCCGCGAAAGCGTCGAGCAATCTTGGCAGGCCGGCAACGTCGCCTATCACGGCCGGGATCATGGCGCCGTCGAAATCCGAGCCCAGGCCGACGCCGTCTTCGCCCAGCGCCTGCAGCAGCGAATCGACATGGCGCACCATGATGTCGAGACTGGTGTCGGCGTTCATCCTGCCGTCCTCACGCAGGAACCCGGTGGCGAAATTCAGCCCGACCATGCCGCCGGAGTCGCGGATCGCGCCGAGCTGCCATTCGGTGAGGTTGCGCGAATGGCCGCAGATCGCGTGCACGTTGGAATGGGTCGCGACCAGCGGTGCGTCGCTGATCTCGACGACGTCGCGGAAACCTTTTTCGTTGAGATGCGAAAGATCGATCATGATCTTCAGCTGGTTGCAGGCTTTCACCAGCGCCTTGCCGGCATCGGTCAGCCCCGGCCCTGTATCGGGCGACGACGGGAAACGGAACGGCACGCCGTGGCCGAAGGCATTGGGACGGCTCCAGACGATACCGAGCGAGCGCAGGCCGGCTGCGTGGAGGACATCGAGCAGGGTGAGCTCAGGGTCGATCGCCTCGACCCCTTCGATGTGGAAGACCGCCGCGATCGAGCCTTGCGCCATCGCCTTCCTCACATCGCCGGCGCTGCGGCAGACAGTGAGCGCCGAAGCCCGCTCCAGCCTGAACAGGATCGAGGCCATCGCTATGGTGGAGTTGAGCGCATCGGCGCGCGGAACCTCGGGCGGCAAGGGCTCGCTGTCGCTCGGCGCCAGCGGCACCGCGCCGCGCTTGGATTTCTCGACAGGCGGCGGGAAGATCGCGAACATGCCGCCGGCAAATCCGCCTTTCTTCGCGCGCGGCAGGTCGATATGGCCACTCGGCGTCCCCTCGACGAACAGCTTTTCGACGTCCGCATCCTTCGACTGGTAGAGCCTGAGCAGCGTGTCGTTGTGGCCGTCGAAGACGGGAACGAGATCGGATTCGGTCATGGAGGGCCATTCGGTTGAAGTGGTCGGGCCGCGGACGGCGAGCCGGTTGTTGCCAATACTTAGGCAAGACGGGCGCTCTGCGCAAATCCCGCATGTTTGCCTTAGGTTTGTACGCCGCCAATGGTCGAAGGGGCACGCGGTAAAGCCGCGCACCCTTTCTCCTGTCATTCATCGAGGGGCTGTCTCTATTACCGCTTCAGCACGTCCGCCCATTCCGGATGGCGGCGGAACTGAGCATTGGCGAACGGGCAAAGCGGGATGATCGTCTTGCCCGCCGCACGTGCATCCTCGACGGCACGGGTGACGAGGCGAAGTCCCGCGCCCTGGCCGCGAAATGCATCCGGCACTTCGGTATGGTCGATGATGATCTGGTGCTCGCCGACCTTGGTGAAGGTCATCTCCGCCTCGGCGCCGCTCGGCCCACGCAGGAAGTAGCGGCCCTTCGAGCCGCGGTCCTCCAGCTCGATCTCCGGCAATAGGTCAGACATGGCTTGCGGTCCTTTCATCCGGCGCTACGGCGAACAACTGCCGCGCCGCCTCGATCTCGCTCGGCCGCACCTCATGGCCGCCGTCATGCCACTCGACTGTGACATCGGCACCATCGGCGCGCAAATAGGCTTCGAGCCGCGCCGTCAAATCAGGCGGACAGATCGGGTCTCGCCTGCCGGCGGTGACCAGGATGCGGCTGCCGTCAAGGCTGCCCTTGACCTCCGGCTCGAACGGGATCAGCGGATGCATCAGCACCGTTGCGTCGAACAGCGAGGGTTCGGCAAACAGCACCGAGGCCAGGATGTTGGCGCCGTTGGAATAACCGAGGCCTAGCACCAAAGATGGCTTTGCCGCCTCGACATGTGCCTTGACGAAGCCGGCCATCTTGTCCGTCGCTCGCGTGAGATCGCCCATGTCGTAAACGCCCTCGCCGGTACGGCGAAAGAAGCGTGCGGCGCCTTGTTCCGAGACATCGCCGCGCGGGCCGACGATCGTCGCTTGCGGCGCAAGATCGCGCCCAAGCGACAGAAGCTGATCCTCGTCGCCGCCAGTGCCATGGAAGACGAAGAGCAACGGTCCGCCCAGCGAACCGGGCAGCACCTTGTGAATATACGAATCCTTGCTCATAACCCTGCCCTCAGTCTTCCAGTTTCTGCAGATGCTGCTCGAGATAGGGCCGCAAATGCTGGTGTTGCGACGGCAGTTTCAGCGCCTCGCCGAGATGGGCGGTATCCTCGTCGCGGTCGAAGCCCGGCTCGTTGGTGGCGACTTCGAACAGCACGCCCCCCGGTGTGCGGAAGTAGATCGCCCAGAAATAATCGCGGTCGATCACCGGCGTCACCTGATAACCTGTATCGAGGAGTGCCTTGCGCACTTCGAGCTGCTTGGCGCGGTTCTCGACGGCGAAAGCAACATGGTGGACCGAGCCGGCGCCGAGATTGGCGAAGCCGGCCCCTGGCAGCGATTCGATATCGACGACGTCGGCGCCGTTGCCGTTCTTCACCGCCAGCCGCCTGATGTTGCCGGACTTGTCGACCTCCTCATAACCCATGAATTTCAGCAGCTCTTCGGTGGCGCCGCCATCTTTCAGCCTGAGCGACACCGAGTGAAAGCCGCGGATCGCCACGTCGGTGGGAATGCCACCCTTGGCCCATGGCGCACGGTTGTCCGCTCTGTCTTCGACCAGCGCAAACCCGTCGCCGTCGGGACCGGCGAACGCAAGACGCTTCTCGCCGAACGTCTCCTCATGGGACAGCCCGGTGACACCTTGCTCGGCAAACCGTTTCTCCCAATAGCCGAGCGTGCCCTCGGGCACCGAGTAAGCGGTGTTGCCGACTTCGCCGACTCCATGGCGGCCCTTGCCGATGTTCGGGAACGGGAAGTAGGTCATCACCGAGCCGGGTGTGCCGACCTCGTCGCCGTAATAGAGGTGGTAGACGTCGGGTGCGTCGAAATTGACGGTTTTCTTGACCCGCCGCAGGCCGAGCGTCCCGGTGAAGAATTCATTGTTCTGGCGCGCATCGCTGGCCATCGAGGTGACGTGATGCAGGCCCTTGACCTGGTCGAGCATGTCTGTTGCTCCTTCCCTTGTGCTGGTGCGGCCCTTGCCGCTGTCCACGCAAATATGAGCATCCGCCTCCTGGCCGCAAAGGCGGCAAACACAGAATGGACTGTGCTGTTAAAGTGAACGACGAAGCAGGTTTTGTTCACCATTCGGCAAACTAGACCGGCTTGCATACTCGCCGAAATTGCGCTCCATGAGCGACGCATGTAGCCAGCGTGAGGATACAGCGGTTGAGTGGAAAACGCCCCAACATTCTCCTGATCACCTGCGACCAATGGCGGGGCGACTGCCTGTCAGCTGCTGGGCACAAGGTGGTAAGGACGCCGAATGCCGACGCGCTGGCTGCCGAGGGCGTTTTGTTCCAGAAGCACTATGGCGGCGCCGCACCTTGCTCACCGGCACGCGCCTGCCTCTACACCGGCCTTTACCAGATGAACAATCGTGTCTGCCGCAACGGCACACCGCTCGACGCCCGGCACGGCAATATAGCGCTCTGGGCGCGCGCCCTCGGCTATGATCCGACGCTGTTCGGCTATACCGACACGGCGCGCGACCCGCGCACGCTGGCGCCTGGCGACCCGCAGCTGAAAAGCTATGAAGGCGTGCTGTCCGGCTTCACCGTGCGCCAGCTTCTGCCTGAGCACCAGAAGCCCTGGCTGTCATGGCTCAAGGCGCGCGGCGTCGATGCCGGTGCCGGCTCCCCCGCCATTCACCGCCCGGCGGGCGAAATCCTGGAAAACGACGGCGCGATCAGCAACGGTCCGCCAATCTATTCGAAGGACGAGACGCCGTCGGCCTTCCTGGCCGGCGAATTCATCCGCTGGCTCGGCGAGCAGGAGCGCGATGCCCCGTGGTTCGCGCATCTTTCCTTCATCAGCCCCCACCCGCCCTTCATCGTGCCGGCGCCTTATAATGCCATGTACGATCCGGCCATCGGTCCAGCTTTTGACCGCGCGGAAAGCTGGCAGGCCGAAGCAGCAAGCCACCCTTATCTCGCCTATGAACTTGACCGGCAGGAACGGTCGAAATTCCGTCCCGGCTCGGAGGGCAAGGTGCGCGACTGGGGCGACGATAATTTTCGCCGCATCCGGGCGCTCTATTACGGCATGATCTCGGAGGTCGACGCGCAGCTTGGTCGCGTCTGGCAAGCGGTCAAGGCGGCCGATGCATGGGACGACACCGTCATCGTGCTGACCTCCGACCACGCCGAGATGATGGGCGACCATTTCATGCTGGGCAAGGGCGGCTTCTTCGACTGCAGCTTCCATATTCCGCTGATCATTCGCGATCCGCGCCGCCGCAAGGCTGCCGGCAGCAGCGTCGACCGCTTCACCGAGGCGGTGGATTTGGCGCCGACCTTGCTTGAGCTCACTGGGCTCGAGCTCACTGGCGGCGAAGTGCTGCCGCATCTCGACGGCCGCTCGCTGGCGCCTTTCCTGGACGCAACGGAGCCGGACAATTGGCGCGATGCGGCGCATTGGGAGTTCGATTTCCGCTCGATCGCGGATGGTGATGCCGAACGGTATTTCGGCGTCGGTCCGCGTCAGTGCAATCTCGCCGTCGTTCGCACGCAAAAATTCAAATATGTGCATTTCGGCGGAGGCCTGCCGCCCTTGCTCTTCGACCTGGAGAAGGATGCGCGCGAGTTGACCAATGTCGCTGACGACCCAGCCTATCTGCTGGCACGGCTGGAATTTGCCGAGAAGTTGCTCGCCTGGCGGGCCGAGCATCTCGACCAGTCTTTGGCGCTCGCCGAATTGACGGACAATGGCGTTGCCGGCCATGTCGCCGGCTTCCCCTCGAGATAAGCAAAGCCCGCGCCGTTGCCGGCGCGGGCGTGTGTGTAGGCCGGTGCGCAGCTTAGCGCATGATAATGCGCTGTTTGTCGCGATTTTTCGCATAAGAGGGCTTGTGAAAGGGGGCCTGCGCCTCAAGCTGCGCCGTGGTGGCTGG